>NZ_VRUW01000097.1:0-15015 GCF_008039475.1 Methylobacterium sp. WL12
ACACGCGCGCGCAGATCGACGGATAGAGCTGATGCCATGCGGCTCTCCTGCAAAAGCCGCCAAGAGAATCACATCACGCTCCGAGTGGTAAACCCTATTGATTCAGCCTGATCGGATGCCGCTCTAACGTCACCCATCCCAGCCGAGCCGCTTTCTTCTGGTTGCAGGGCTCGCAGGCCGACGCGAGGTTGTCGCGAGTAAGTGCCCCACCGCGACTTTTAGGGACAATGTGGTCCACCACGATCGGCCCGTCAGTTGTACCGCAATACTCGCAAGAGAGGACGGCAGACTGATATTCCGTTACGAGTGCAGCAGCGTCGGCGGGCAGGCGGTTGCCGCTCACGCTACACCCCCAGGAACCGCGCCGAGCTTTCGGACGGTCGAGCATGGAGATAGCGCCCCGTCGTCGCCACGCTGGCGTGCCCGAGCGTCGCTTGAACGAGATGGATCGGCGCTCCGCGGTCTAGACTGTGAGAGGCGTGCGCGTGACGCAGCCAGTGCGCTGATACTTCAGCCTGCAACCCGGCTCGGGCAACGGCCGCCTTCACCACCCGGTGCACTGCGCTCGGGTCGAGCGCCCCGCCCTTTCGCGATAGGAACACCGGGACATCCAGCCCGGCCTCGCCGCGCAGAGCCACAAGCAGCTTCCACGTCGCGGCCGAAAGCAGGACGGCTCGCGTCTTGCCGCCCTTGCCAAATATCGTCGCCTGCCCGGCTTCGTCGCGTACCGAGAGGTCGCGCCAGCGCAGGCCGCACACTTCCGAGATCCGCAAGCCGCCGCCGTAGAGCACCGTCAGCAGCACGCGGTTCCGCAGGTGCGGTTCCTGCCGGATCATCAGTAGCGCGTCGGCCTCCGGCATGATGCGCTCGGCTAGGGTGTTCTTGATCGGCGGCACTTTCACGGCCGCGCCGATGTTGAACCGCAGGAACCCGACCTCTTGGGCGAACGTGAACAGGCTCTTGAGTGCCGAGGCCGCGAGCGCGACGGTTGCCGACGAGCCCGGCCGGCTGGCGACATAATCCTGTAGGTCGCCGATCCGCACCGACCCGAGAGGCTTGCCGACATGCACCAGGAAGCGCCGCGCCTCGCGCTCATAGTTCCGGCGCGTGTTCGCGCTCGCGGACCGGGCCAGCCACAGCCGCACCATCTGCCCGTCGTCGTCGGCCTGCGTCGGCGGCAATGCCGGCATCTGCTGCATGTCGGGCTCGATGATCGCAGGGAGCGTGGTCACCGCGGTCAGTCCCAATCCTGGCTGTCGAGCGTGCACGCACCCTGCATATGTTTCGCGATGGCCGTCATCGCCGTGTCGAGCGTCGGGTGCGTGCGAGGGACGGTGTTCAAGGCGCCGCGAGCCTCGGGAGTGATCTGGAACAGTTCCTCGGCATCTTGCTCGATCGTGCCGAGCTGACGGCTGAGCCGATCCGTCAGGCTCCATGAAGTGCCCCTCGACCCGGTCGGCGTCACGACGATATCCATGGAAGCCCCCAACGCAAGATAATGCGTCTTGTCTTGCGTTCGTTGACCATGCCGGAATGCCACGCCGCGTGCAACCTCATAATGCTTCAACGCTGTAATGCTACGGCACCATCGCATGATCGCGGCAAAGCGCTGTCGCACGGCGGTGCTACGCTTCGCGCTTCCGTCCCGGCTTCAGAGCATCGACGGACGGATGCCCGTGCCGCTGCAAGGCCGCGTCGATCCCTTCCATGATGACATCATGCACCTTCACGTCGCGGGTGAACGCGATCTCCCGTAGGCGCCGATGAACCTCCTTCGGGAGATAGACCGACGTATGCACCACGTCGGGCCGCGGCTTCCGGCCGGCTGGTGCGCTTTCGGCCTTCGGCGCCGTCTCGGGGGCCGGGCCGGGAACAGGGGCGGCAGGCGCGGCGCCGGGAAGGCTTAGACCGCCGATCAGTGAAGGCCGCTTGCTCATGCCTTGCCACCCTTCATTTTGCGATCGGCCCATGTCCAAAGCGCGCGAACCTCGTCAGCCGCTTTTCCCTCGGGAGCGAACTCGGTCACGCCCTGCCCTGCCGCAAGCGCGTCCTGATGATCGGCCCGCTGTGTCAGGGTCGGCTCTGCCAACACGCCGAATATCCCCAAGCCGTTCGCAGCTTCGGTCGCGCGTGTCGATCGACCAGCCGGGCATTGGTTCAGGACGAAGGCAAACCGCTCGCGCATCCCAAGGCGCATCAGGGTTTCGATCGTCGGCATCGTAGCCTGAAGATCGAGGCGCGATGGCCGTGCCGGTACCAGGGCGAGGTCAGCAGCCTGCATGGCGAGGTTGCCGCCGGTCGAGGACACACCAGCCGTGTCGAGGATGGCGAGAGTGAAGCCTTCGGATTTCAGGGCCGCGAGGATCGCAGGCAGATCGCCCAGACGGTCAGGGCCGAGTCGATCAACGGCCGGAGCGTCTGCGGTGCGCGCATCGCCCCATGCCGCGAGCGAGCCTTGCGGGTCTAGATCGAGG
Organism: Methylobacterium sp. WL12; assembly: GCF_008039475.1. Lineage (NCBI taxonomy): Bacteria > Pseudomonadati > Pseudomonadota > Alphaproteobacteria > Hyphomicrobiales > Methylobacteriaceae > Methylobacterium > Methylobacterium sp. WL12. The sequence continues at coordinate 2,475 of NZ_VRUW01000097.1, forward strand.
GCGACGACGCGCTCCCCCGCCTCGCTCGCCGCGACGGCCAGGGAGGCGCCGATCGTCGTTTTGCCGACGCCGCCTTTCTGAGTGACGAGAGTGATCGTTCGCATGTCCGACTCGCGTTGCCAGTTTAGCGTAGCAGGAAAGCGCTACAGTTTAAAAGCGTGATCCCGCTACCATGTCAAAGCGTTGCAGCATTGTAATGCTACAGAGGTTTAGCGCCTTCATGCCGTCATGTTTAGTGCAACATCCCGCCTACTGGCCGCGGCGCGGTGGGTCTATGCAAGCCGGGTGCGCCTCAATGATGGGGCCGGCCGGTAAGCGCCTGATCGACCTTGGTCCACGCACCATCCATATCATGGATCGCATCGATACCCGCTATCGATCCAATCTGTTTGATGCATGTTGCAGTGCGATGCATATTCCCTCTCGAAGCAGGGTGAATCCCCTGAAAACCCCTGAGGGATCACGACTATGTCCATGCGTGCGTTTGCTCTTAGCGCTCTCGCCTTCACCACCTTCGCTGGTGCAGCAATGGCAGACGAGCGCACCAATCTCACCCCGCCGCTCTACCGCGAGCAGGCTCGTGCGACGGCGAACGTCCGCCCGGTCTCTGATTTGACCACCACGCCGTCCCTTACCAAGGCGGGCTCGGTTGTCTCGCATGTTGAGATCGAGACGACGGGATCGGTGCGTTAAGATTGCCGACCGGAACCGCCCCGAAGCCTCGCCCCTGGCGACTGGCGACGCTGCCATAGGCTGGCTCAGCCCTGAGCTATGTCGGCAGCGTCGTCCCCGCTCTGGCTCTCCGAGCAGCGCGGCGCACTACGATCCACTATCGCTGGCTACCTGCCTGCGAGCACTTTGACCTCAGGCCCGCTCGGCCGACGCCTGTACGAGAGCCAAGATCCGGCGGCGTTCTTCAGGATCAGCGATGCGCAGGAACGCGTGGATGAGCGCCGCGCACTCACCCTCCTGGCCGCGATAGTCCGCTGCTTGTCGCGTGGGCTTGGCCGCCTCGATGGCATTCTGCGGTCGATACAAAACGGTTGGCGAGACCTGCAGCGCGTCGGCGATGCGCTCCAACGACGTAGCTCGGGCGACGAGGTGCCCCGAACGATGAGAGCCTACGGCTTCGCCCTCTCTTAGGTCAGGCTCCGGCGGTTTGCCGGGCGGCGGCGTCTTCGATCCCATGGCTTTTTCCGTGTGGGCGCACGGAGCGCCTCTTACGGTATTTCTAATACAATTGCGCCCCTGCGCGGGATTGCAAACACGCCACAGTTGTAACTTAACATTTCTAAATCCCTTGAGGTTGCGTCGGACAAGTCGGTACAAGGACATGCCTCCGGGCTTGAGGAGGGATTTTCCGATGCCGAAGAACAAAACCTCCAGCGGCCAGACCTGTCCTCGCGCCTTTCAGACGGCCCTGGACGCCCTGGATGTGATCGGGCGATGGGAGTGGGATGCCGCCTCAGACCGGGCTCGCGTCGATGCCGTCGTGGCGCTGCTCTTCAACCTCGATCCGGGAGAGGCGGAGGAGGGCTTGCCGCTCTCGCGCTTCATCGATGGTATCCACGCCGATGACCGACAGCGGGTATTGGCGTTGATCCGGAGCAGCGCCAGCGCGGGCAGCGCCTATCTGACCGAATATCGAGTCATCTCCGTTGATGGCCGGACGCGTTGGGTGCTGTCGCGTGGCCGCTTCACGAGCGACCACGCGGGCCAACCTCGAACCGGTTCCGGCATCCTCATCGACATCACGCAGATGCGAATGAGTGAGGACACCGATAGTTGGACCGAGGCGACGCCACTGGATCGTGCAGCCGATCATGCCATTGCTGCGCAGCAGGCGATCGTCGATCTGCAGGACCCACCCTTGAAAGTGTTCGCAGACGCCTTGCTGATGGAGCTGGGGCGCCGGCTCGCTCACGAGGAAGTTCTGGAGCGCCGCAAGCGCATGAACTGAACCTGGACGTCTCACAGATCGGATTTCGCCACCGAGATCTGCGAGATCACCGAGGATCGTCACCATCAGCGCAAGTCAAGCGCGCCGTGATAGTACGGCTTCATGGCTCAGGTGCGCTTACTCATGTTGCCGCCGCTCATGCCTTCACAGCAGCACCCCGCCTTCTTGCCTCGGCTGCCGTGGTTCATCGCCATACCACCCTTGCCGCACATCATCGCTCCTTTGCTCTTGCCGCCTCCGCAGCAGCTCATGGCGAGGGCAGGGGCAGCACTGAGAAGCACGAGGGCAGCGGTGGTCACGATTAGCTTCTTCATGGGGCATCCTCCATCGACTTGATGTCCTCGTATCACGCTTGTCCGTCCGATCTTGCGAGCCTTTGAAGACGCGCTTGCGATCAGGCGTGCCGCCAGACCTTCACGGCCGAGATCAGCGTCCCCCAACCAAGTTGAGCAGCGCCACGCCTGCCGCGGCCAGGATGTTGCCCTCGCCGCCCCAGGGCAGGGGAGCAAAGGGGATCACCGCGCACTCAGCCGCCACGACCGGCAGCACGACCTCCGGCACCCCGGCCTCTCGGTAGGCATCGTTCTCGCGCATCCATACGGCCTGACTGCCGTAATGGTTCTCGGGAGCGGCCAGCGAGGGTGGCGCTTCAAGGGGTTGCGCATGTCTGATCCTACAATGCTGTAATGCTATGATGCTGTCGTGTGTTAGCGGGATACTGTTGCTTGTCAGATGAGGGTTGCGAGCCCCGTGAGGACGTAGCCGCCGCAGATGATGACGAGGGCGGCCAGCAGCTCGCCGGCCATGCCGATGAAGCGGCGCCCGTGAGCGAACGCGGTATCGGGCCGGATCGCAGCGACGGCCTGCCAAGGCTCGTCCTCGCCGGGCAGAGCTTCGTTCTGCGGGGCGAGCGCCGCGTGCTGGCTGTAGCGATCCACGCCCGGCAGCAGCCGGGCAGGGCCCGGAGGCAAGCGGCCGGACGGGAAGGCATAGGGAATGGTGACGGGCGGCAGGTTGCTGCCGAGGAACAGCGTCAGGTCGGCGACGCGGGCCTGCGCGATGCCGTAGCCGGGCTGATGCGCGGCCGAGAACTCGGCTTCCTCGCCAAGCCACCAGCGCAGATGCCCGAGCAGCGCCAGAGCCCCGAACCGGGACGCGCAGGGCGTCGTCACCAGGGCGTCGGTCGCGGCATCGTAGTCGTCGCTAGCGATCATGGACGCCTCGCCCTCGGGGGCGACCTGATAGGCGTCGTAGGCGGTGCGGTGGCGCTGGATCGCGGCGTGGATCGGGTCGGCAGCAGTGTCGAGGACAAGGGTACGGGCGTGCGTCATCGTTCGGGCTCCAAAGGGCTCGTGAGGGCAGGCAGGGAAGGCGAGGGGGGAGGGGCGGCGCCGATCAGGCCGGCGAGGCGCGGGGCTGGCTCAGTTCGTTCGCTGCCAAGCGCCAGCGCCGAGCAAGGCTGAGCGCCCAGGCGTGCGCCTCGCGCTGGTCGGTCTCGCCGGCAGCGATGCGGAGCCGGTAGGATGCCGCGAGGCGCAGGCAGGTCGCGTGATCCTGCCGAGCGTGCAGCAGGCGGACGGCGGGGGAGCGGATGAGGTCGGCGACCATCGGTCCGGCCTCAGTGCGCGCGGACGAGGCGGGAGGACTTCGCAGCGGCCCAGGCACCCTTGAGGGCGTAGGACATGCACACGCCCCAGGCGTCGCCGGTTACTTCCATGCGGGCCTGAGCGCAGCGGATCGCAGCGCGCATGATGGCCGAGCGGTCGAACGTGCCGTCGCGGCGGGTCAGCGGGGCAACGGTGCGGTAGAAGTGCTTGGCGCTCTCGGTGCAGACATTCACGGCAGCCTTGGCGCGGGTGAAGATGCGGCGGGCGTCGGCGGTCAGGCGCGGGTCGGCGGTGCGAGCGATGTGCGAGTGGGGGATGAGGTTGGCGTAGCGCATCGGGGCGACCTATTGACTGAAAGCATCTTTGTGATACTTATGGATCACAAAACGCCTTTAGTCAACACATAAAGATCGAAATGAGCCAAAAAGATCATACGGAGGTGTCGGGAAGGCAGATCGCTGCCGCCCGGACGCTCGTTGGAATGGGCCAAGCAGAACTGGCGGTGTCGGCGTCAATTTCTGTTCCGACGCGCCAGCGCGTTTGCCGCTTCGTGCCAAGCCGGCGACGTGAGCGGGATGCTATGGGCTGCCGGTTTTCTGAACAACAGGACGGTTGATGGGTGGCGCCTTGCCATGGCGCGCGTTGGGCGCCTGTCGGCGGTCAGCCCTGAGGTCCGTGCCGCGTTCCTCAAGATCTGGATCGAGTCGAAGCAAATGCCCCTGAAGGTTGGGCACAGGCCGACCATGGCACTGGCGCTCCACGTCCTGATGCCGCTCATACCACAGGCCGAGCCTCTGCGGCTGTTCCGCGGAACGTCTGCAAGCGAGCGCAGCCGGCACCACTACGGGTTCTCATGGTCAACGCAGCGCGACATCGCAGAGCGCTTCGCCGCTCAGGCCAGCCTAGGGCCAGGAGGCGCCGTGTTGCTTGAAGCCGTGGCGCCGATCGGGTCGGTACACCTGCGCCGAGAGGACGAGGGGTACTACGATGAGGGCGAGGTTGTCGTGAACCCCTACGCTTTGAGATGCGTCGAGGTTGTGGCGCATCTCGCCAAAGCTGGCGGCGTCGATTTCACGCCCAAGAACGGCGGAGGGGTGGACGTTCGGTTCCGCGAGCGGAAGGCATGACCGCCTCGCCTGAGCGTCTAAATGAACTTGCCCGCCTCGCCGGCCTCCTAGCCGATCAGGTGCTGGACGCGCAGATCTTCAGCCGGCCGATCCCGGATGAGCACATCCGAACGCTGCTCAGCGCGGCCTTCCTTCTGGATGAGTACGGCGTCCCGCTTCCGTCGCTACTCCAGCAGATCGTCCATGGGGCGAAGAGGGGGGCCGACTGATGCAGAGTCCCTTCGAGCTCATCTCCGAGAACGGGGGTGGGGCGGGCGTGCGGTTCGCGAGAGCGGAAAGCCCCGTGAGCCTCATCCACAACGAGCGGACCAAGCTGTCCGCGACGTGGCTCAACAGCATTGCCGCAGCGGCGGTCGCGGTCGGCGGTATCGCCCCGTCTATTGCTGCCGTCACTGGAACCCTGAGCCCGCTTCTAGCGGCCGGGCTTGTGCTGTTTTGGTTTTTGGTGGGCGCAGGCCTACATTTCACAGCACGCGCTATCCTCGGACGCCTCAGGGACACGCCATGAGCCCGCACGATTACACTTGGCTCCTGTTTGCCACCCCTGCCGCCGTCGCGGCCGTGGGCGCCTTCGTCTACTTCGTGACGGCTCGCCAGGACGGCGCGGACAGCCACCGAGGACAGTAGCGGGGCCAAGTCCCGGCCTCAAAACAAACTCGCCGGAGCAACCCGGCGAGATTTTCTTCTCCGAGACCAGGATGCTTCTAGCGGCCGATCATTACAGCACGCATTGTGCGCCCGACCGTTGAAGAATTTAGCCATCGTAATAGCGACGTTCGGCTCTCGGTGCTGGCGTGCACCTTCCCAACGGACCGGCTGGTCCCGCCTCTCTGGAGAGAGCCCATGCGCATTCTTGTCGGCTGCGAGATGACCTATGAGTTTCCGCAGCCTACCCCTGTCATCGCGACGCTGAACGTCCACGCCTCGCGGTTCTCCGATCTGGAGCGGCCAGACTACCTTATTACGAGCCCCGCGGTGCCACTGGACGGCTACCGCGACAGCTTCGGAAATTGGTGCCAGCGCATGGTCGCCCCAGCCGGGACCTTCACGCTGAAGACCGAGACAATTGTGCGCGACACCGGGACCGGCGACCGGCACGAGCGCGAGGCCACCGAGACGCCCATCGAGAAACTGCCCTCCGACAGCGTGCTGTTTCTCCTCGGCAGCCGCTACTGCGAGACCGATTGCCTCTCCAACATCGCTTGGGATTTGTTCGGCCACATCCCGCCCGGCTGGAGCCGCGTCCAGGCAATCTGCGACTACGTGCACGATCGGATCACCTTCGGCTACGAGCACGCGCGCGCCACCCGCACCGCTTTCGACGTGTTCGAGGAGCAGCGCGGGGTGTGCCGCGACTACGCGCATCTTGCCATTGCCTTCTGCCGCTGCCTCAACATTCCGACCCGCTACTGCAACGGCTACGTGAGCGATATCGGCCTGCCGCTGCCGCATGCGCCGGGTGATTTCGCGGCCTGGATGGAGGTCTATCTCGGCGGCCGCTGGCACACCTTCGATCCGCGCAACAACTCCTCGCGCATCGGCCGCATCCTCATTGCCTACGGGCGTGATGCTGCTGACGTGCCGCTCACGCTGACCTTCGGTGCCAACACCCTTACGAACTTCGTGGTGACGACCGAGGAAGCGGCGAACGTGGCCTGAGCGCGATCCGCTGGCTTTTAAAACTGGCATTTCTGCCGTTCCAGGCGGCTCGCGGCTTTGTGCGGTATCGCTTCAACGCTGCCCGTTGATCCTCTGCTAACCGGTCGAGGACATCCTGTAGGTAAGCCGGGCTCAGGACCGGTTCGCTGGTAAGATGATCGAAGCACCCGTCACCCCGTGATCAGACCGGTGGACGGGCCTGCTTCGCTTTCAGCGATTTATTAAGCGCCCGCTAACTGCAAGCCGACAGCCTCACGGGCATGTCGAAGCGTACGATGCGAGCCGCGCGAGCCCTCCTCTGGATGACAGCGCTAGCACTCTGCGGCTTCGCATCTGTCATGCTGATGGAGGCCAATTAGCCACCGGCCCAGATTGCGAAGCTGATGGTGGACAGAGATCCGATCACGACCGGCTCGATACCGCCTGTACCCATGCGCTGGTGTGGAGCCGCGGCATGGTGTCGGTGATAAGTTTTCGTTAACCGCGCTCCAATCAGCGGCAGCACGAAACGGCTGTTTTTATTTTTGATCCGTGTTGAACACGGACAGCATCACCCGCGTTCGAACTCCGATTATCTGGATTGGAGAAACGCAATATGCGCACGAAAACATTCGTTATCGCCGCCTCGCTCGTTCTGTCGCTCTCGGGTGCCGCCTTTGCTCAGACTGCTGCTGGGGGCGGAAGCACCGAAGGCAACATGAACAATCCCGGCAGCGTGAAGAGCAATTCGGAAAAGGGCATGGAGGGCTCAGCAGGTTCGGCGACCGGCGGCGCGATGGGTACCGATCGTATGGCAGCACCCGGCGCCAGCGGTGGTCCCTCGACTGCAACCACCGGAGCACCGGCTGGTAGCACTGGTGGTAACGGTGAGACCGGCAGCGGTGCTGCTCCGAGTGCTAAGTAAGGATTAGGACGAGGCCCCGCAGCCTTACCTTTTGCGGGGCTTCAGATGTGAAATGCTCGCTCGGTCGGGACCCGATCAGAACCGTTCACTGATCGTTAACCATACCGATCTCATTTGGATGATACGCCGATCGCGACCTCGTCGCTCAATCGGATGCGGCCACGATGCCGGGGCAGGGTGACGCCGGATGTACGCGCACTCGATCCTGGCACCCGTGGCCGTTTGCTTTTCAAGCTGCTGAGGCACCTGGACCTTTGCCACCCTCAGGCACGTTGATGACGGACCGCATCTGCTGCGGTACGGAGCGTGCCGTGTACAATCCCTTCCTCTCGTCGATGATGCTCGCCTTCGAGTCCCAGAAGGTCATCGAGCTTCGCCTCGTGCGGCTGGCCTGGGGTGGACGCGAAGGCACTGCCGAGATGCAGTCGATGGTGGCCGAGAAGATCCAGGCGAGCATCGAGGCCGCCGGCACGCTGATGATGGGCGGCTCGCCCGAGGTCGTCATCGCGCGGTACCGCGAACATGTCGCGGCCAACACGAAGCGGCTGTCGGCAGCCTGATACCCGACACCTTTCGTTAACTACCCGCCGCCACCGTGCTCGCGTCCAGCCAGCAGGTGCCGTCGTGAACCGAGCGTACCCGATCAGCGTCGATGATCCCGCTGCGGATTGCCCTGTAGCTACAGAGGTTCTGGGCCGGCTGATCGCCTCTAAGAGCCTGTTTGAGCCCCTCAGCCGTCCGTCCCCATCTGCCTCGTGTGCAAACACGAATTCCGCCTGGCGGGGCGGAGTGGAGAGCAGATGTGGACGGACCGACATCGGACGCGTCATGAGGCGCGTCTGAAGGACATGGTGCTGCAGGCAGGCTTGGACGAGGTCACTCGCTTCGTGGAGCGGGCAGATCCGCCAAGCAGTCCGGGAGCGACGCCTGCGCGCCAAGTGCTGGCAGCGATTGCTTGGCACCTGCGGGTTGGCGGCGCGTGGCGGGCGCTACCAGCGGGCTTTCCGCCCTGGCGTACGGTCTACGGCTGGTTCCGGCGCTGGATCGAGAAGGGCCTGTTCGAGGACCTCATGCGAAATCTGACCCGCCGGCAACGACAGCGTTGCGGACGCCGGCCGGAGCCGCGGCTGGCAATCGTCGACACGCAAAGCATCAAGTGCATCGGTGTGCGCGGGCCACGCGGCTATGACGGAGCCAAGAAGCTGGTCGGGCGCAAACGCGTCGCATTGGTCGATGCCGAAGGGCACGTGCTGGCGCTCGCCGTCGTGCCAGCGAACGTGCAGGATCGCGACACGCTCCCGGCTCTCGATAATGGCAAGGAGACATGGCCCAGCCTGCGACTGGCCATCTTCGACGGTGCCTTCACGGCCGAGCGCTGCCAAGAATGGTGTCTCGTCCATGGCATGCGCCACCGCGTCGTCGAGAAATTGCCGGACCAGAAGGGCTTCGTCGTCTTGGAGCGGCGCTGGGTCGTAGAGAGGACCTTCGGCTGGCTCAGCCATTGGGCCGGCCTACACCGCGAGCGCGCCGGTCGCCTTGACGTCGCAACGGGTCGCCTCGCCTGCGTCGCCAGCCTGATGGCCGCCAACGCCCTCAACAACCCAGCCTAAATGAAACCGCCTCAAACAGGCTCTAAGACCGAGACACTGCCCAGCCTGCTGGAAGCCATCCCCGAGGCCACCCGCGCCCGCATCGCGGTCTACCTGTACAGCCGCAGTCACACCCACGAACTCGGCATCCGCATCGCAGCAACCTGCGAAAGGCGTGCTCTGAAACAAGCGCCGGGCCTCGTCGGGGATGCGATCCACGACCTGTCGCGCAAACCCTGCGCTGCAACGTCGTTCGGTTCGCGCTCGGTCTCGTCGAAGGGGATCAGCCTGGGCGGGTCGCTTCGGGTCGGTGCGCGAGCTTAGGGCTTACCCGGCGGACACGGCCACAAACCCGAAACACGACCGTCCAACCGCAGCCACAGGGCTTCGGTATCAAGGTGCCTCTCTCCCACCGAAGCGGACTGATCGCATGACGCTCAGCGACCTAGACAAGCCTGCCGATCTGACGATCTGGCCGCGAGGTATGTCCGCCCGGAAGCAGGAGGGGCATGAGTTCCGAACGCTCCGCGAAGCCCTGACGGCTGCGGCCGATGCGCTTCGAGACCCGAAAGCACTGCCCTGGATTGTGACCGAGGAAGGCCACATCCTCTCGCCCGACTGGATTGCTGCCAATGGGCCGGTAGCGCGCAGTCACTGAACGCTGTCTCAGCGTAGGGCTACCTCGGGGTTCACCCGATCCCGCATCTCCTTGCCGGCCTTGAAGGCAAGTGCAGCCTTGGCCGCAACCTCGACCGGCACCCCCGTCCTTGGGTTGCGCCCCTGCCGAGCGCGCTGCTCCTTCACGGTGAACGATCCGAACCCGCGCAGCTCCACCCGATCGCCTGCCACCAGCGCGTCGGCGATGCGGCCGAGCATGGCATCGACCACCGCCTGGCAATCCCGCTCGTAGAGATGCGGGTTCTGGGCAGCGAGGCGCAGGACGAGGTCGGACCGGATCATCGCGTTTTGTGCGCCATACTGGCCACGCCGTCAGCGCGGCTTTGTTTGACCGCCTGCACCCCATCCGTGTGTCTGGATCGCCTTGGTCAGTTTGCCCTGCATCTCCGGCATCACAGCCTGCATCCACTGTTGCGTTCCTACGAGCTGCGCCTGAGCGAGTTGGGGCTGGGCAGCAACCAGACGCTTGCCGGTCGGGGTAGCGTAGAACGTGGCAATGACCTGCAGATCGTCCTTGCCAAGCGCAGCAGCGAAGCCGCGGGCCTGAATATCAAGAAGCTCATCGTAGTGAGCCGTGAGGGTCGGAAGCACGACCTCCTGGACCAGGGCTTGAGCCTGATCCTGCTGCTTGACCCCGATCTGCTGCATCATGCCGACCATGGGCGCAGCCATCGCGCTCAGCAGCGCGGTACGATCCCCCTGCATCTGCGCGACGACCTCGCGCGCCGCCTTCAGCGTCGCAGGATCGAGCGTGGCGGCCGGGGCAGCTGGCTTAGCGGCCGGTTGCGCCATAGCCGAACACGGCAGCATGATACCGAAGCAGAGAGCAGCAAGAATTTGAGGACGGCGCATGGCGGCTCCCGATCGAGGTGTTGCGCAGATCCGAACCTACGCGATCATCGAACGTCGCTAGAACAATTTCCAACGGCGCTGACAACACCCGTATCGCGCTTGGTCGAACTCGACTCAAACTTGACCGGGCTGGCAGCCGTAGGGAGGCACGGCACGGGGAAAGCGCTCCTTGATCCGCGCACAGCCCCAGGCTCGTAGAGGTTCGGGCAGGTAGCGGTTCACCTCAATCCCAACCCCATCATAGGGCGTAGCACCGGCTGTGACGTAGCTGTACCAGCGCCATCCGATCGTTCCGACGCCAGCCAGGAGGATCGCGAAGGCTACCGATGCGGCCAACCCTGCTCGTGACTGAGGCCGACGCTCTTCGCCCTTCATACAAACCCTCGCCGTTGACTTAACCGTGCCTGCCAGCCGACATGCCATGTCCGGCTTCTACGCGCCCTGTGGCGAGTCGTGAGCCGGCTGGAACAAGGGACCAAGGCCGCGAGAAAGACCTAAGCCCAAAACGCCAACGGCCCCACCCCGGCAAGGGTGAGGCCGTCGAAATCGATGAGGTCCGGGGACCCATTTCCAACTCCCCAGACATCATAGCTCCCGCCGGGAGTCAATCGGGATCGTTTCCCGAGACGATGGCGCTTTGCCTTTTGCCGGGGACGGTTCACGCCGAGCCCCCTGCTTTGACGCGGCCCGAGCAGGGCTGTGAGCGATGAACTACGCCTATGAAATCCGCCGACAGGCGGAGGCGGCCCCGCGCGCCGCGTTGCCGGCTGTTTCGTCCGCGCTGTGGAAAGCATTCGGAGAGGGGCACCTGTCCGAGGCCGAGGCCGAGACGCTGTCCGGGCTGATCGAGGCGCGGCAGAGTTCGCCCCACCGCGGGGCAAACCTGCCTACGGGGCAGGGTATGGCGATTTCGCCCATACCTTCCGAGCCTCCATCAGATCGCGCAGGGAGCCCTAGGAGCCGCGTCGGCTCCCGCCCGCGCACGGATGCCTCAATGGAACGCCGACGCCGTTGGGCGGCTTCTGGTAAGCTTCCACCGGCCATCGCCGCGCGGTTCACGCTGGCTGAGCAGGCGGTGCTTGCTGTGGTTGCGAGTGAGGTAGCGAAGCGGGGCGATTGCCGCCTTGCCGTTAGACACATCGCAGCGGTTGCAGGCGTTTCCGAAACGATGGTGCGGAACGCTATGCGGGAGGCTCGAACGCACGGCCTCCTCACCGTCGAGGAACGCCGGCTGGCCCGCTTCCGCAACGACACCAACATCGTCTGCATCGTGTCGCGGGAATGGACGGCCTGGCTGCGGCTCGCCCGATCCAGCGAGCGCGCCACGGTGGGGCGGTTGGAGAGAGGTGGGTGCAGATCCCCGCAGGGCACGAATACTCCTGTTTCCTACCCTGTGAATTCAGAGGGTGGGAGACCGCGAAAGGGCTGCCGACTAGCAGCGGACGACATCAACCGATCCGTTCAGTCGGCTATCCGCACACGCAGGAGGATGGATCGAGCAACGAGCTGATGGTGCTCTTGATCGCGCAGCACCATATTCTCGAGTCAGACGGAGGTTTCCATGGAGATCGAACCGCGTCCGGTCGAGTTCCACCACGCCTTTCTTGGCGGGGTGCTCATCGTCGGCAGTGCCTACATCGGCGGGCGCGCGATCTGGTCATGGCTGGTTTGGCCAGACCAGCATCTTGATGCTCCACGCCTTGTGGCCTTGCTTCTCGCCTGGGTGGCGATCACGGGTGGGTGGACGCTGATCCAGATGTGGCGCGAAGGCGATTGGTTCAAAGGCCGGAAATACGGAAATAGCGGCTCGTCAAACTCGTCGGATAGCTCTCCCGGCAGCAGCTCCGGCTGCGACTCCGGAACAGGCGGTAGCGATGGCGGCTCATGCTTAGTCTGAAGAACACCTGCACAGGCGAAGCTTGATCCCAGTTGAGGTGTCAGCGCGCCGACTCCGCAGCCGGTTATTGCGCTCTGCCGCCGACCCCGTTCCTCGTCTGCCACCGCCTCCACCGCCGCGATGGCGTTCTCCAGCTCCGCGATCCGTTTCAGGGTGCTGTCCGCCGGCATCGTATCGTACTGAACGGCTTCCATGATCAGATCGCGCTGCCGGGTTTTGAGGCGGTCCAGGAGGGCTTCGAGCTTGTCCATGGCGCGCTGTAGCGAGG
>NZ_VRUW01000098.1:0-14969 GCF_008039475.1 Methylobacterium sp. WL12
TGCTCAGACAGGGCAAATGTCGCGCCAAAACAGATCTGGAAGTGGAAGCCGTTCAACACCGCTCGAAAACGGACCGGCAGAGAACCACCCAGCCCAGTCGTAGAGCGGACGGACGGGTCCCGACCCTGAGCGGTCATTCGAACATCCTGCCGAACCGCTTGAGAACGGACATTGCCGCTGTTCCCATCGCGCGGGTGGCCTGATTACCAGCGCGGTCGTGATCCAGGCACGAAGCGTCTCGCAACCACGCAGCTGGCCTTCACCGATCTGACCGATCAGCACCGCATGGAAGGATCTCGTTCACGACCAGCGTGTCCAGCGGGCCAACATCCTCATTCCAAAATGTCAGCCAACGCTGAATGATCCCACTCTCGCGGCCCTGTCAGCCGGCCTTGGCGAACGCGTGGACGGTGGCCGGAACGCCCACCTCGAAGGGTGTCGGTTCAAAGCCGAAGCGGCGCGTGAGCTTGCTACCGTCGACGACATAGGGGCGGTCCCAGGTAAATCCGACGTCGGCCACTTCCCAGGCGAATCGGTAGAAGAGGCCCAGCGGCCGGAGCAGCGCATAGGGGACTGCCCAGATCCTGAGGGACGACCTCGCTGTTCAGGGCATGCCCAGTGATCGGGTCGGCGACGATGACCGTGGATCTCTTGGTGCCCACGAGCACACGCAGCGTGAGCTCGACGCGGCCCCGGAGCCGGGGCCGTCCTCGACGGGGTAGCGGTCACCTTCCCTGGTCATGCCGGCCAGACTGAGCCGGCCCCGGGCGAGAGGCAAGCCCCGCGCGGCGGGCACACCGAGCTCACCCTGGCGCGCTTCGTCCACGAGGACGCCCGGATCCGCGGCGGGGGCGAGCTCCCGGCCGTGTGGTCGGCCTATAGCTGATGGAGGGGACCCATGACCCATCAGGGCATCCACGTGCTGGTCATCCTCGCCGCGCTGGCGATCCCGCTGTGGCTCGCCGTCGGCGTCGCGCTTGCGCGCGGCGAGGGCTGAGGCAGAGGCAACGGTCCGTGCCTAAACCTGTGGAGCGGGGGCCTACCTGAGATCCCCCAGGGTGAGGCGGCGCTCTACCTTGGCGGCATGGTGTTCCCCGACGCGAAATGGCTGGACTTCCTGAAGGCCGGCCTCCCGGCGTTCTTCGGGCTCGCGCTCGCGTGCGGGGCGGCCATCTACCTCGACCGCCTCGGCCTCCTGCCCATGGCGATCCCGGAGGTCGTCGGGCTCAGCATCGCCCTGGTCGGGCTGCTCTCGGGCGGGCTCGCGATCGGGCTGCTGCTGGCGGCCATCTACCGGGGCATCAGCTGGGCGGTGAAGCCGCGCTACGAGGCGCACCTGTACAAGCGGCTCGCCGCCAAGCGGAAGCGGGAGTTCGTCTCGTACATCCCGTTCCTCAGCGACAAGGAGCGGCAGATCTTCGGCTACCTGCTGCACCACAAGCGCCGTACCTTCACGAACACCTCCGACTGCGGCTACGCGGGGGAGCTGCTGTCGCTCGGCTACGTCCAGATGATCGCCAAGGGTGGCCAGCACGTCGACTACTGGTCGGTCCCGTTCGGCGTACCGGACCACGTCTGGGAAGCCCTGGAAGAGAACCGGGATGCCTTCCCCTACAAGCCTCAGCCCAGCTCCCGGCGGGAGCGCGCCGAAGCCGACCCGTGGCGCAAGCCCGGCATGCCGTAGGCGGCCCTGACCTCGGGCCGAAATGTCGCGTCCAGGGATCGACTCCCGGCCGATCTGTTCTCTATTCGTTCTCATGGACGAAACGGTGGAGACTATCGTGGACGAGCTCGAACGCACCTACATGGAGGCCGCCGACGGCGACGCGCGCGATGCCCTGCGGCGGGCGCTGGGCGACGCGTTGACGGAGATGGCGAGCCTGTCCGGTCAGGTCAGCCGCGGGTTCGTGCGGGCGAAATCCCCGGCCGACCTCGCAAGGAAGCTCGGCCCAGAGCGCCGGGAGCGCGAGGCGGCCCGGTCTCGGTAGTCGGAAGCGTGGAAAGCCTGGACACCCTGGGTACTCTCTAAGCCCAGGGATTTGGGTACTTGTTGGGGACTTACCGAAAATCGGGGTCCCGCAAGTCGCTGTAAAGGCTATAGAATTTCGCCACGAAATGGAGTGGCGGAGACGGAGAACCTCATATCAAAACATTAAAACACTGATATTAAACGCTATTTTGATGAATCAAATAAAATATACCCCCAAAAGTACCCCCAGGGATAAGCGAGTTAAGCGGTCTTCTCTACCACCGAGCTTATAATGGATCGGATTGCATGTCCCGAGAACCGCTCTCCGGAAGCGAAGGGCCATGGCAATCAGCGAACAACGCTCGGGTACCGGCTTACAGACCGCGCCGTACGACCCGGTTCCGCAAATTTTTCCCTTCGGATACCGCCGGTACCGCCTGTACCCTTTACAATATGTCGGCTTCGCCCGTGAACTGCTCGAAGAGGCACTAGGCCATCAAATCGGAACGGTAGTCGAGCGCGCTTATCGGCGAACGGACAGCTTCGAGCGGCGCCGGACCGTCATGCAGGCGTGGGCGGATTACTGCTGTGGACGAGGCGCTCCGCCCAATCAAGGTTAAGGCAGATCGGACATTGCCATGTCACGCATGCGAGTCGGTCCAGAACCAACCGCAGTATGACTGAGCATCCCTGCCTTACAACGTCGGATATCAGCTTGCAATCCAAGGTGTCTGGTATGAGCTCCGTACTCACTCGTGTTGAAGGCATGAATCTGCTCACCTGCGGGCCCCTGAACAGGGCAGATCAATTTTTAGCTCTGTCAGAGCCTTGGTTGAATTGACCCTAGACCTTGTTCTGCTCGATTAGCATTGTGTCGCCCAATGGACGTCCATCCGGCGCGGATGTGGAGGACAACGCTTCTTCCCGTTGTCACCCTCCTGACCAGCCAGGGGCAGTCACTCTCCGCTTCATCCTACCCACGCCAGCGGGTTGTTGCATAAACAGGCCTGAAAGTGGATCAGTAAACCTAACAAGGGATTGTCGAGCAATCCAGTGAGATTAAGCACCCGCTAACTTCATGGATTGTTCTCCATGGTCGAGAGTGATCTCTGCTTAACTACATACCTCAACCAACCATGTAGCCTTTGCTCGTACTCTGCTCCTAACATCTTCGGAGCAGACCCATGCCCGCCCTCAGCACCTGGTCCACCCTGGCCAACCAGATCGCCCTTAAGAACGCAGGCGCGACCTCGAGCTCGCAGGCCCTCTGGAACCTCCAGGACAATGCCGCCATGCCTGGCATCAGTGCCACGGCCGCCTGGACCTCGGTGACTGGCAAAGGCGTCTCCGTCGGTGTGTTTGATGATGGCGCCAAGCATGCCACGGCGGTCTCCGGCATCATCAACGCCAAGCCTTCCGCCGAGGCTCCCCTTGGTGTCGCCTACGACGCCAGCCTGACCGCCTATCAGGTCGTTGGCGCCTCAGTGAGTTCCGTTGCTGCGACGCTGGCCAACGCGGCCAGCTTCGATGTGACCAATAACTCCTATGGTTGGGACACCCCATTCTACGTTAACCAGGCCCAATCAACTTGGAAGGCCTTCTTCGCCAACCTCGACGCCGCCGCTGACCATGGCCGCCACGGCCTGGGCACCGTTCAGGTCGTGGCTGGTGGTAATGTCCGCGCTACGGGCGGCGACACCAACCTGTCGAACTTCACCAACGATCATCGCCTCATAACCGTGGGAGCGGTTACGTCTGAGGGCCAGGTTGCCCCCTACTCTAATCCGGGTGCGTCGCTCCTGGTCTCTGCTCCGTCTTCGGGTGGATCGCGCGCCATCACCACCACGGACCTCGTGGGTGCTGCCGGCTACTCCACGGGCGATGTCACGGATAGCTTCGGTGGCACGTCAGCGGCAGCCCCCCAGGTGACCGGCACGGTTGCCCTCATGCTTCAGGCCAACGCCAACCTCGGCTGGCGTGACGTCAAGACCATCCTCGCCTACGCCGCCGAGCAGCCTGCCGGCATCGCCGCGGTCACCAACGGCGGCACGCACTGGAACGGCGGCGGGATGCTGTTCTCCAACGACACCGGCTACGGCGTCATCAACGCCCATACGGCTGTCCGTTTGGCTCAGACCTGGACGGCGCAGAGTACGTCGGCCAACGAACTCAACTTCGATGTCAGCGCGACCGAGCGGAAGACGCTGACCGCCGACACCAGCATCAGCTACAGCTTCGCCGTCAAGCAAGCCATCGACGTGGAGTCCGCCGAGATCCGACTCACGGGCAGCCATGCCCAGACGAGTGATCTGACCGTCCACCTTGTCTCGCCGGATGGTACGGTGAGTACGCTCCTCAACCACGTCGGTGGCGGCGCCGACTTCCAGAGCTTCAGCCTGGCCTCCAACGCCTTCCTGGGTGAGAGCGGGCTTGGCACCTGGACGCTGCGGGTCAGTGAAGGCGCCGGTGCAGCGGCCGGCACGTTTACCGGCGCGACGCTGTCGCTGCATGGGGCACCGGTGACGGCGAACGAGACCTTCGTGTTCACCGATGCGTACGGCAGCCTCGGCGGCGGCCGCGATGTCCTGCACAGCACCTCAGGGCTTGGTGTGATCAACGCTTCGGCTACAACCTCCAGCGACGTTATCGATCTCCATGCAGGGGCAACCTCGACGATTGCCGGGCACGACCTGCATCTTTCCGCCGACAGCCTGATCAAGACAGCCATGGCGGGTGACGGGGCCGTGACGTTGATTGCCAACGATGCCGGCAACGTGCTGGTGGGTGGCCACGGCACTGGCACCTTTATCGGCGGGGCGGGCAACGACCTCTTCGTCAGCAGCGTGGGCGCGGCCAAGATTACAGGCGGGGCGGGGCATGACGTGGCGGTGGAAACCGGTGCCCTAAAGGATTGGAGCGTATCGCAAGGTGCCGATGGCTCCTGGAAGCTGGCGCGTACCGATGGCAAAATCGATGTGCTTTCGGGTGTGGAGCGGGTCCAGTTTGCCGACCACACGGTGGCGCTTGATCTCGACGGCACAGCGGGAGCGGCTGCGCGGCTCTACGGAGCGGCCTTTGACCGGGCGGCGGATACGCTTGGCCTTGGGAATTGGACCAATGTCTTGGATTCAGGCGTGAGCCTGAAGAGCGTCGCTCAAAGTTTCCTGACCTCGGACGAATTTGTGCTCCACTTCGGTTCGGCTCAAGGCAACCGCAGCTTCGTGTCTGAGCTGTACGAGACGGCGCTGCACCGTACGGCAGAAACGGAGGGCCTATCTCACTGGACCAATGCTCTCGACAGTCACACCATGGATCGTGCGGATCTGCTCATTGCCTTCTCACAAAGTGCCGAGAACATCGCGAACCATGCTGCCCAGACGTATCACGGCCTTCTGCTTGCGTAAGGCGCGATCTCAGCCCCTTCAGCCTCCAGTCACGGGAGTGCTATGCTCCTGAAGCCAACTGGATCAGTTGCCCAATCGTAACGGTACCGGATGGCATGATCAGCCCGGCTGACGTGAGGACGTGAAAGCACTGCTGGCTCTCACGTCCTTTTGTGCTTCTCGCTCGATTAGCCAGCGAGGTGCCAGCCGGCCTCGACCTTCGGCAGAAGGTGGAGGTGTGCCTCTAGGCTTTCAGCGATGCCAACGGCGACCTCTGCTCGTAAGGCTCCATTTGTCAGAGCCGCGGTCCACCCGGTCAGTCCGCCCTCGTCAGGGCTGCGACCCAGAGCGTTCTCGTAGATCAAATCGATGAAGTCGGCGTTCGAGAGGTTCGCATGAGCCGTGCGGAACTCGAAAGAATCCAGCATTCCCTGGGCCACCTGGGCCAGGGACGTGCCGTGCTCTACCAGGTCCGTGAAGCCTGCCAAACCACCGGCATCCGGAGCTCGATCGAGAACGCCATAGTAGAGCCGGGCTACATCACTCGCCTGTCGGTCCGGCGTAAAGATCCCCGTGTCGAAGGCAAGCTGCAGGCTGCTCACGTTTTCAGTCGAGAAGGCGAAGGCTAGCAAGACATCTGCCCGTGAGGCTCCGTGATCCAGCGCATCAACCCAAGTTTGAGCACCGAGCGCGTCAGCCCCACGATGGAGGGTGGTTTGATAGAGTTCAGCGACGAAGGTCGCATTATCGGGAGCTCCGAGATGAGCTTGTGCCTCGGACGAGGACAACAAAACAGTCGCCAAGTCGCGCAAGGACATGCCCGTTTTCAGCGCTTCAGACCACTGCTCGAGGCCGAGCGGATCGGGAGCGCGATCGAAGATCGCATCATAGAGAGCAACCACCTGTCCGCCGGCACTGTCCGTGCCGTGTGACACCGAGCCAAACAACGGATGCTCGGGCGTAGTCGTCGGCCCTGGCACAGCGATGTCTAGGGTCGAGGAGGTGAGCCCTCCATGACCGTCTGAGACAGAAAAGCTGAAGACGTCGTGGACCTCAGAGCGAACGGGTAGGTTCGAATTGTCGTACTCGTAGGTGTAGGTGCCGTTAGCGTTGAGGATCAGAGTCCCGTACTGCCCCACAACGCTGTGTCCGACGTTAGTGGACAGACCTTGGACGCCGGCGACGGTAAGTGGATTCCCATCGGGGTCGAAGGCCGTGGCCAGAACACCGCTGATATTATCGGTCGGCGTGGCTGTGGCCAGATCGATGTTGGTTGTCTCGACAACGGGAGCTCGGTTGATCTGTATGTCCAGGTTTGCGGTGCCGTCGCCCCGCTTATCTGGCAGGTCGTAGGTGAAGTGCTCAGTCAGGCTTTGACCCGTTGGCGCAGCACTGAGGTTGTCGGCGGTGTAGGTGAACGATCCATCGGTGTTGAGAACAAGGTGGCCATAGAGGCCGGCCACACTCTGGCCGACACCGGCCGAGCTTCCGTTGACCGCTGCCACAGTGAGCGAGACGAGTTCGCCGAGGTTGTCGTTGCCCAGAACGCCGTTCTTTGCCACGACGAGGGGCGTACCCGCAGCCGCCTGATAGACGTCATCGACGGCCGTCGGCGCAATGATGGGACCACCACCACCGCCTCCTCCACCAGAGGGGGCCGGAGCGTTAATGGTCAGGCTGACGGTGGTGGCCGCGCTGTCGGCGGTGCCGTCGTTGGCCTTATAGCTGAAGCTGTCGGCGCCGCTGTAATTAGCATCCGGCGTGTAGGAGAACGAACCATCAGCGTTGAGGGCCAGCGCGCCGTGGGCCGGGCCTGCGACGACCGCCGCAGTCAGCGGATTGCCGTCGGCATCCGTGTCGTTGGCCAACACACCTGCTGCGGCCTGGATCGTCAGCGCAACACCCTGATCCGTGCTGTAGGTGTCGTTCACACCAACAGGCGCTTGGTTCGCCGGAGGGGTAATGATGGGCGGCTGGCCGACGTTAATAAGTCCACCGCTCAAACCGCGCGTGAAGTCGAAGAAGTTATCTCCCACATCGCTGGTATCATTAAGTCCGTAGACGACCTGATGCGCAGTGGAAAGCGAGGTGTACAGCTGTGACAGAGTGGATGCATTCTTCGAGTAGAACCATCCCGTGTTCAAAGCGTCATTCTGAAAGCCTAGTTCAGAAAGAAAAATCGTCTTACCATCCGAGGATGTTTCCTGTGTCAAGACCGAACTGAAATTCCCAAATTCTATCCCATTTAGCAAAAGCGAATTGGCGTTGTAGTCAAAATTACCGGCCGCAGTATCGCCGTCATAGAGGGTAACACGGACGGCCACCTCTGCGATTCCGCCGCCCAAGGCGTTTATAACAGTCGAATCAAATCCGGACTGCGTACCAATCTGTCCGGGATTTGTACTGAAATATCCCTGGTACAGATCAGCAGCAGAAACCTGACTGACTACGCGCACTCCGTTCACGCCAATGAGGTCTAGGACTAGACCGCCAATTGGGGTAACGCCAGCAGGTAATTGCCCGGCACTTGTGGGAGATAGCGTTATACCCACCGAACCAGGTGGGGTGGCCGCCGTTACCGTAACAGCGACGCTGGCCTGACCGGATCCACCCTGACCATCAGACAGGGCATAGTCGAAGCTGGCTAGACCCGTGTATCCGGCATCAGGTGTGAAGGTGACCTTCTGGGTACCCGCATCGTAGCTAACGTTTCCGTGGCTGGCGCCACTGACTCCGGTAATGGACAGAGCGTTGCCATCTGCATCCGTGTCGTTGGCCAGCAACGTAGCCGCATCGATAATCTTGGTCTGACCCGCCGTGGCATTCACCGAGTCGTTCACGCCAACAGGGGCGGTGTTGACGGGCGCAGCAGGGCTGACCGTCAAACTGACGGTTGCCACGTTGCTATCGTCCGTACCGTCGTTAGCCTTGTAGGTGAAGCTGTCGGCCCCGGTGTAGTTGACGTCCGGTGTGTAGGCGAGCGATCCGTCCATGTTCAGTGTCAGCGCACCGTGGCTTGGGCCTGCGACGAGGGTAGCAGTGAGCGGATTGTTGTCTGCGTCCGTGTCGTTGGCCAGAACGCCCGCCGCTGCTGCAATCGTCAGCGCGGTGTTCACGCTCGTGCTGTAGCTGTCGTTCACACTGATGGGAGCGTTGTTGGTCGGCATTGGAGCACTCACATTGATGTTGACGTCGGCCTGAGCGGTTCCGCCCTGGCCATCCGAGATGGCGTAGCTAAACGAAGCAGCGCCGGCGTAGCCTGCATCAGGCGTGAAGGTGACGGTGTTGGTCAGGGCATCGAACGCCGCCGCGCCGTGGCTGGCACCGCTCACACCGGTGATAGACAGAGCGTTACCATCTGCATCCGTGTCGTTGGCCAGCAACGTTGTGGCGGCGATCACCTTGGCCTGACCTGCCACTGCCGTGTCGCTGTCGTTGACGCCCACAGGAGCATCGTTGACGGCGGACACGGTCAGGCTGACGGTTGCCACAGTGCTATCGTCAGTTCCGTCGTTGGCCTTGTAGGTGAAGCTGTCCGACCCGTTGTAGTTGACGTTCGGCGTGTAGGTGAACGAGCCATTAGCGTTGAGGGTGAGAGCGCCATGGGCCGGGCCTGAGACAACCGTGGCGGTCAGGAGATTGCCATCGGCATCCGTGTCGTTCGCCAGGACGCCGGTTGTTGCCGCGATCGTCAGCCCCGTGTCTTCGTTGGTGGTGTAGCTATCGCTGACGCCAACAGGCGCATTGTTGACGGGTGCTGTGACAGTCACAGCGACGTTGGCCTGACTGGTGCCACCTTGACCGTCCGAGATGGAATAGTCGAAGCTGGCTGGACCCGTATAGCCAGCGTCAGGTGTGAAGGTGACCTTCTGGGTACCAGCATCGTAGATGACGGTGCCGTGGCTGGCGCCACTCACGCCTGTGATCGACAGCGGGTTGCCATCTGCATCCGTGTCGTTGGCCAGCAACGTAGCCGCATTGATGACCTTGGTCTGTCCTGCCGTGGCATTTACGGTGTCGTTCGTCGCCACCGGGGCATTTGCCGAAGGTTCGTCGCCGGATTTAAGTACCTCTTCCTGAACACTCAGAACCTTAACAGCACCAATTTGAACTGGCTGATGGCCATTTGAAGATTGGAAGATCACCCCGTCCGACGAAACTGCTGATCCAGATGATACTTCTGTTGGAATTCCTAAATTCCCAGAAAAGTCAACGAAAAAGTCGATGTTGTTTTCATCTGAGGTTGAGCCAACCAACTGGAAGGTTTGGCCCTGAGGTACCTCAAATGAAAGCGTTTCGCCGGCTTGTAGGCTTTGGGCAAGAACTTTTAACGAACTATATTCCTCAGCACCCGTTAAAAGTGCCGAAAAATCTGTTTTATACGAAATTGATACGTTTTCAAGCGACTGACTCAGAGAGCTGAAAACTATGTTGTATACGTAAGTCTTATATGACATCGTATCGTAGGATCCAGGCATTATATGTCGATCAATAAGATCGTTTTTGTCCCGTCCAAGAAAGTAATGGCTAATATGGTAGATTGGATTGTGCGTCCCTGCGTTGGGATCTAAATTCTTGCCAGAATTATCCGGCGGTTCTAATATCTGAGAAACCGAATTTGTGAATGTTTCAATCCCGGCATATGGCTGATAATCTTCGACTTCGATGCCGGAGTTAGGAATGGGATTAACATGGCGGACACCCAAGCTATGACCAAATTCGTGGGCGACCGTATGTGCTATTGCGGAAATGGCGTCTTTACTACCTGATAATTGCGTAGCGTTAGGATCCATAAATACGGCAGTTACATCGTCGTCTTTTTTGTTAAAAGTATCGATTCCCTGGTAGGCCTGTCCATTCAGACGGGCAATAATATGCACCGGATTTCCGTTTGGATCCAATACTGTATTACCTGAAGCGTCTTTTTGAATCCCCTCGTATGCCACGCTCTCGCTACTAAAGCGAATTGAGTGATAATTCTGCTCTATTGGCTTATCTTTTACTACTACTATTCCGAGCTTCGACTGGTCAAATACCTTCTGCACCTCTTTCACCAACTCATCCTGTTGAGCAGGCGTAAAATTCGCTAAAGCCATCGCCGGGTGTGATGAATCGACTTTGAAATTTGCAAAATCCAAGTCATCGGGTTCGCCGTTTATAATCTTATGGACAACCTTAAATCTTTCTTGTATGGAGTTTTCGAAGTCTAAATACAGATGGGGCCTAAGGTCTATAACGTCAACTTCTGCTTTCGGATCAGTTTTGAACTTCTGTATACGCGCTAATGCTCCATCAATAGATGGAGAATGTGAAGTGTTGATGAAAGCGTACTCAGTATTTTTTACCTTGTCCTGATCGCCGTTTTCTATGTCAACGAAAGTCCATGTTCCGTTGTGATAATATAGTTTATATGACTCTATTGGCTTTTCGAAAATCGCGACATCTACTCCGTCTCCTCCATCGATGTCGTCGGAGCCATCCATCCCGAACATGATATCATCGCCGGGACCTCCGAATAGTGTGTCATCTCCACCATCTGAAGTTTCAGCACCATTCCCGGCAATTAGGCGGTCATTACCCCACCCTCCATACATGATATCATCGTTGCCATTGAAGCTACTGGCTCCCCCAATCAAAGTATCATTGCCGCCGCCGCCAAAAAGGCTATCACTACCCTGGCCGCCAAGTATTGTATCGTTCCCATCGAAGACTTCCGTCTTCGTTTCTGTATATGTTACAAAACCACCAAAACCCGTTGGAACCAACTTATACGTTGGATAGCTACTAAAACTAAAACCTGTTAGAAGCTGATCCCGACCACTATCTCCCGGAGAGCCGGGAGCGTTGTAACCCTGCAGATAGTCATCATCTAGGGTTCCATCGATAGTAAAACCATTGCTGAATTTAGTAACCATTTCGCATCCCTTTTTACTATATACGACAAGTGAATTGTTGAATGATACAATGTTTTAAGGCGTTTGTAGCGGCTGGATAAATAATTAGGCTCGATCTTATTTAAAGCTTGCTACCTTGATTTATTATTTTTCCTTCCAGGTTTTTGCCACTTGATCTGATAGTGGTTTGATTAGGTAGCTCAGTACAGTGCGATCGCCGATCTGCAGGTGTGCCTCGACCGGCATTCCGGGGATCAGCTTCACCTCGCCCAGTCGGTTCAGCTGCACGTCCGACAGAGCAATGCGAGCCGTGTAATAACTTTGGTTGGTCTTCTGATCACTCGTGACATCCGCTGAGACCCGGGAGACGATACCGTCGATTTCCGGTGTTGTACGCGCATTAAAAGCTGCAAAGCGCAGGATCGCCCGTTGCCCCGTCCTCACGTTGTCAATGTCTTGAGGCTGGATGTGCACCTCGACCATCAGCTGATCGGCCTCCGGTACGATCAGCATCGCCGGCTCGGATGGCGTCACTAAGCCGCCGATGGTGTGAACGCTGAGCTGATGTACCGTTCCATCCTGCGGTGCACGAAGGTCTACCCGCTTGAGTTGGTCTTCGGCGGCCACCTGCCGCTCAGTAAGTTCCGACCACTTGCCTCGGATCTCGGCCAGGTCCTTGCCAACCTCGGTTCGCATGTCGCCATCAATCTGAAGGATCTGCAATTCGGTCTCGGCGATCTTCCCCCGTGCCGAAGCGGTGGAAGCCACGAGTTGTCCCCGCTCGCCTGAAAGCCGGACAGCGTCTCGCTCCAGCGCCGTCACCCGGGTAATCGGCACGAGGTTCTTAGCGTAGAGGTCGCGGACCCCCGTTAGCTCAGTACCGATTAAAGCGACCTCTTTGGCCTTGGCTGCAGCTTGCTCAGTAAGCCCACCGATCTCTTGGCGCAGCTGGGCGATGCGCTCACGCAGCTGCGCCCGCTGGCCTTCTCGGCTGGCCACTCGTGCCTCGAACAGCCGGGCCTCCCCATCCACGAGGTGGGACACCTCCTTCTCGCCCTTGCGGGCTAGCAGGGCGGCTGGAAAGGCGATGGTTTTCGTCCCGTCTCGTTCAGCCTCGTCACGGGCACGTCGAGCGGTAAGCTCGTCCAGCGCCTTGAGCACCACTTGAAGGTTCGCCCGGGTTTGGGTCTCGTCGAGGCGAATGAGCACGTCGCCGGCTCGAACCCGCTGGCCCTCGCGGACCCGCAACTCGCCGACCACGCCGCCGGTGGGGTGCTGGACCTTCTTCACGTCAGATTCGACCACAAGCTGACCGGGCGCGATCACGGCACCCGAGATCTGGGTGTAGGTCGCCCAGCCGCCAATGCCCGGCACCAGGGCAAACGAGACCAGCCCGGCCAGCAGCAGCTGACGTTGGATTGAGGCGCGCGGATGCGCCAGACCGTCTGTTCCGGAAAGGAGGAGAGATCCCGTCGCCATCACGCCCGGTGCTCCATCATCTCGTTCAGCGGCTTGGCGCGTGGCAGGCTGGCGGCGCGAGAGGCAGCAGACGCTGACGGTTCAGCCTTTGCCTCAGACGGCACCTCTGCGACCGCTGCTGGGCGCAGCACGCGCTTGAACACCTCGTCCTTCGGGCCGAAGGCTTGCACCCGGCCCTCGTTCATCATCAGCACGTGGTCCACCGCCGCCAGCGCGCTCGGCCGATGAGCGATGACCACGCAGATCCCGCCACGGGCTCGGACCCCGAGGATCGCCTGCGTCAGGGCGTGCTCGCCCTCGGCATCGAGGTTAGCGTTCGGCTCGTCGAGCACCACCAGGAACGGATCGTCATAGAGCGCCCGCGCCAGCCCGATGCGCTGACGCTGCCCGGCCGAGAGCCCGGCACCGGCTTCTCGCAGCAGCGTGTCGTAGCCCTGCGGCAGGCCGAGGATCAGCGCATGCGCGCCAGCGGCCTTGGCTGCCGCGACCACGGCCTCGTCGGACGCCTGCGGATCGAACCGGGCGATGTTCTCAGCCACGGTGCCGGCAAACAGCTCCGCCTCCTGCGGCAGGTAGCCGATGTGGCGGCCGAGCCCCTCGGGCGACCACTGATCGAGGGCGGCCCCGTCGAGCCGGACGCGTCCGCGAACCGGTGTCCAGATCCGCACCAGGGCGCGAGCTAGGCTCGACTTACCCGAAGCCGAGGGGCCAATGACGCCAAGCGCATGGCCGGCCTTGAGCGAAAAGCTCGCGTCGTACACGCTCGCCCGGCCGGAACCTGGTGGAACGACGTTGATCCCCTCGACCACAAGTGAGGCGCACGGTGCCGGCAGTACCAGGGGCGGGGTCGGAGCCGGCAGGCGTTCGAGGGTCTCTGACAACCGTGCCCAGCTCTGCCGTGCTGCGACGAAGCCGCGCCAGTTGGCGATTGCGAGTTCGGCGGGCGCTAGGGCACGTGCCACCAGGATCGAGGCAGCGATAATGATGCCGCCACTGGCCTGGTTGTTGATCACCAGCCAAGCGCCCAACGCGAGTACCCCGGATTGTAACGCCATGCGCGCCGTCTTCGAAACCGCACCAAGACCGCCCGTAACGTCCGAGCTGTGCTGCTGGGCGGTGGTATAGGCGCGGTTAGCCCCCTCCCAGACTTGGCAGAGCCGATCCTGCAGCCCCATGGCCACCACCGCCTCGACGTTGCGGCGAGCCGCCTCAGAGAGGGCTTGCCGGTTGGCGGCATAATGATGCGCAGCACGGACCGGCGCGCGCGAGGCGAGGTCGGTGGCCAGCGTCAGACTGACCAGTAGTAAAACACCGATGATAGAAGCGACGCCGATCAGCGGGTGGAACAGGAAGCAAAGCGCGACGTAGGCCGGCAACCAGGGCAAATCGAACAACGCGGCCGGCCCTGATCCAGCGAGAAAGGCGCGGATCTGATCAAGGTCACGCAGCGGCTGACCAGCGGCCTCCGGATTCGCACCGCGCAGCCGCGCCTGAAGGCTCAAGCCAAAGGCCCGTTTGGCGAGGTCTGCATCGAGGGCAGCGCCGATGCGCGATAGGGTGCGCCCCCGCAAGGCTTCAAGCAGCCCTTGTGCTGCAAACAGGGCCAGCGCCAGGACAGATAAACCGATCAGGGTGGGGATGGAGCGACTAGGGATAACACGGTCGTAGACCTCTAGCATGAAAAACGAGCCAGTAAGTGTGAGCACGTTGATTAGCGCGCTCATCCAGGCCACCCCAAGGAAGGCGCCGGCACTGCGCTGCAAGGCCCCCTTCAACTCGTGTCGTCCGTGACCCGCGCTCATGCCGCCCCCAGTTCGGCCACGCTCTGGCGTATGCCGGTTCAGTTATGGATCAGAATCAACCGCTCAGGCGGGGCACGGCACAAAATATCGAGACCCGAATGAGCCGAGACTACCGATTCTGCACTCCCTGTCGTTGCAGCTGAAGCTGCTCGAAGCTGACCCAATCAGGAAAAAGGAGCTCACCGCATCATTCATTTGACAGATACATACAGAAATAATTAACCTTTTATCCGAGCTGCAGAATCTTACCGGGCTCGAATCGCACGCTGATGCTACTTAGACGCTAAATTTAGTCGGAATGTTATTTATGAAACGCCATTCAAGCTCAAATAGTGCTGCCAAACGCAACAGCATTGAATTTGGAAGTACTTCTTTAGCAAATATAATTGAGTATACACATCATGTCGACTTAACTGTTCGGCTCAAGGCGTCGGAATATGGG
>NZ_VRUW01000099.1:0-14870 GCF_008039475.1 Methylobacterium sp. WL12
CGAACGCCATCGAGGCCTTGAACGCCACGCTACGCCGGGCCGTGCGCGCCCGGGGCCACTTCCCGACCGACGAGGCCGCGCTGAAGCTGCTCTACCTGGTCTTGAACCGCTCCGAGAAGGCGTGGAAGATGGGCCCGCGTGAGTGGGTCATGGCCAAGGCCCAGTTCGCCGTCATCTTCGGCGAGCGCTTCACCCGGGCCATGGCGGCCTGATGTGCAACCCGCCGCCCAAACACGGAATTTCCGATAGTCCCGCCCGACCGCTTCGGCAAGGTCGGGACGGTCAAGCGCCGCTATTACGACTGGATGGCCCGCGGGGTGCTGTCCGACATCCTCGCGGTGCTCTCCGAGGAGGCCGACCTCGAATGGGTCTGCGTGGACGCCACCATCGTGCGCGCCCACCAGCAGGCCGCCGGAGCCCGCCGGGAAAAGGGGGCTCGAATGCCCAGGGCCTGGGCCGCTCCCGCGGCGGCCTGAGCACCAAGATCCACCTCGCCTGCGACGCGCTGGGCAACCCCGTGCGGTTACTCGCAGGCCCCGGCCAGCAGGGCGAGGTGTTGCGCGCGGCCGAACTGATCGAAGGGCTCGCCTGCCGCCACGTCATCGCCGACCGGGCCTACGATGCCGAACACTTCCACGATACCGTGCTCGACGCCGAGGCTCAGCCCGTCATCCCGCCGCGGCCCAATCGGCGCCGGCCGCACGCCTACGACAAGCACCTCTATAAAGAGCGCAACCTGATCGAACGCTGCTTTGCAAAGCTCAAACAATTCCGCCGCGTCGCCACCCGCTACGACAAGCTCCTCGTCAACTTCCTCAGCTTCGTCACCATGGCAGCCATCATCATCTGGCTCAAATAGTTAAATCCTCACTACGCCCTAGCCTGTTGTTGGTCACATTTTCTTCACGCGAGCCGGTCTCCACCTCGCTTGAAAATGCTCTAGCGCAGCCCGATGCCGGGGGTTGTGCGGCCGGGCAGGCGCGGCACCTTCGCGGTGCGCGACTCGATCGGGCCGCCGCAGGCGTAGACGAACTCGGTCTGCAGGTCAGTAAACACCGCCTCGCCGGTGATCTTGCAATCCTCGCGCACGGTCTCGTCGAGGTAGGTCCGCGCCGCGAGGCGGAAACGCGCCGCCCGCGTCTCGCCGGGGTCGCGCTCGGCGTAGCGGTCGCCGATGCCGCAGCCGGTGACCTCGCGCAGGGCGTTCGAGACGACGAGCATCCGCCGCTGCTGGCGCTGGTCGTAGACTTCGTAGGGATCGTTGCAGGAGATCGTGACTACCTGCGGCGTCAGGCTGACGTAGGTCTTGGAGATGTGGGAGAAGCCGGTGCAGCCGGTGACCGCGAGGCCCGTCGCGACGGCGAGGAGGAACGCCAGCCGCTGCATACCCGTCTCCACGCAACCCGCCCGCGGACCATCCCGCCCGGGCATTGAAGCCGCGATGGCCGCCCGGTCAAGCTCCACTGGGACACAGGTGCCGGCTTATGCGCCCCCACCCTCCCAATCCTCGACGCGCAAGCCCGGCACCCGCGCGAATTCGCGTACGTCGCGGGTGACGAGGATCAGGTTTCGGGCGAGCGCCTGGCCGGCGATCAGCGCGTCGTAGGGGCCGATCGGCGTTCCGGCCTCGGCGAACGCGGCACGAATCTCGCCCGCCTTGCGGTCGTCGTCCAACGCGAAATCCACGATCGACATGCGCAATCCCTCGAACGCTTCGAGGGCGACGTCGACGCGCAGAGCGCGAAAGGCTCCGAACAGAAGCTCGTGCGCGACGATGACGGAGAGGCCGTAAGCGCGTCTGGGATGGCCGAAGACCTTTTCGGTGACGACAGGTCTCCGGTTCATCACCGCGATCAGCACGTTCGTGTCGAGCAGGAACCTCTGTCGAAGAGCGCATCGAGACCGGGTCGGTCCTGCTGCGGCAAATCCTGCTCGACGGCCGCTAGAAGGCCCGTGGCGACCTCGTCGGTCAGGTGAGGAAACGACGCCTACTCGTCGTCCAACGGTTCGAGGATGACGGCGTAGCCATCGCGCCTGATCCGCACCGCCTCCGCGTCGAAGCGGAGTTCCTTCGGCAAGCGGACGGCCTGCGATTGCCCGGACCAGAACACCTTCGCGATGTCGGCCATGACTGCCACCTGCCATATCTTCCAAGGGATTTATGCAGATGGCGTCCAGGCAGGAAACGGGCGAGGCGGGCCCGCTACTCCGCCGCCACCGCCAGATACCGTGCCGGGTCGTAGTTCAGGATCGGCCCGAGCCAGCGCTCCACGGCATGGAGGTCCATGCCCTTGCGCTCGGCGTAATCCTCGACCTGGTCGCGCTCGACCTTCGCGACGCCGAAATAGTGTGCCTTCGGGTGCGCGAGGTAGAGGCCGGAGACCGACGAGCCCGGCCACATGGCGTAGGATTCGGTGAGCTTCACACCGATGCGGCGCTCGGCCTGGAGCAGGTCGAACAGGGTGACCTTCTCGGTGTGGTCGGGCTGCGACGGGTAGCCCGGGGCCGGGCGGATGCCGTCGTATTCCTCGCGCACGAGGTCTTCCGGCGCGAAGGTCTCGTCCGGCGCATAGCCCCAGAACTCGCGCCGCACGCGCTCGTGCATGCGCTCGGCGAAGGCCTCGGCGATGCGGTCGGCGAGCGCCTTGACCAGGATCGAGCGGTAGTCGTCGTTGGCCCGCTCGAACTTCTCGGCGATCCGCACCTCTTCCAGGCCCGCCGTGACGACGAAGCCGCCGACGTAGTCGGCGATCCCGGTCTCGGCCGGCGCGACGAAGTCGGACAGGCAGGTGTTCGGCCGGCCGTCGCGCTTCGACAGCTGCTGGCGCAGGCCGTGGAAGGTGGCGAGTTGCTCGGACCGGCTCTCCCCGGTGTAGAGGGCGATGTCGTCGCCTATCGCGTTGGCCGGCCAGAACCCCAGGATCGCCTTCGGGTTGAACCAGCGCTCGGCGACGATCTGCTTCAGCATCGCCTGCGCGTCGTCGAACAGGGCTTTGGCCGCCGGCCCCTGGTTCGGATCCTCGAAGATCGCCGGGTAGCGGCCCTTGAACTCGTAGGTCTGCAGGAACGGCGTCCAGTCGATGTAGGGCACGAGGTCCGCGACCTCGTAGGTGCCGAAGACGCGGGTGCCGGTGAAGCTCGGCTTCTTCTGTGCGTACTCCGTCCAGTCAATCTTGAAGGCGTTGGCGCGGGCCTTGGCGAGCGGCAGGCGCTGCTTGTCGAGCTCCGAGCGGGCGTGGGCGTCGGCGACCTTGGCGTACTCGGCCTGCACCTTCTCGATCACGCCGCCGCGGGTCTCCTTGGAGATCAGGCTCGACACTACGCCGACCGCGCGGCTGGCGTCGGTGACGTAGATCGCTTGGCCCCGCTGGTAGGACGGGTGGATCTTCACCGCGGTGTGGACGCGGCTGGTGGTGGCGCCGCCGATCAGCAGCGGCACGTCGAAGCCCTCGCGCTCCATCTCGGCGGCGACGTGCACCATCTCGTCGAGCGAGGGCGTGATCAGCCCAGACAGCCCGACAATGTCGACGTTCTCCTTGCGAGCGACGTCGAGGATCTTGGCCGCTGGCACCATCACGCCGAGATCGATGATCTCGTAGTTGTTGCAGGCCAGCACGACGCCGACGATGTTCTTGCCGATGTCGTGGACGTCGCCCTTCACGGTGGCCATCAGCACCTTGCCGGCGGCGCGGCGCTTGCCGTCGCCGCCGTTGGCGAGCTTCTCCGCCTCCATGTACGGCTCGAGGTAGGCCACCGCCTGCTTCATCACGCGGGCGGACTTCACCACCTGCGGCAGGAACATCTTACCGGAGCCGAACAGGTCGCCGACCACGTTCATGCCGGCCATCAGCGGCCCCTCGATGACGTGGAGCGGGCGCTCGACGCCCTGGCGCGCCTCCTCGGTGTCGGCGAGGATGTACTCGGTGATGCCGTTGACCAGCGCATGCTCGATGCGCTTCTCGACCGTGTTCTGGCGCCAGGTCAGGTCGGCGGTCTTGGCCTGGGCCGAAGCGCCGGTCTTGAAGCGTTCGGCCGACTCCAGCAGGCGGTCGGTGGAATCGTCGCGCCGGTTGAGGACCACGTCCTCGCACAGCTCGCGCAGCTCCGCCGGAAGCTGGTCGTAGACCGCGAGCTGGCCCGCGTTCACGATGCCCATGTCCATGCCGACCTTGATCGCGTGGTACAGGAACACTGCGTGCATCGCCTCGCGCACGGGCTCGTTGCCGCGGAAGGCGAAGCTCAGGTTCGAGATGCCGCCCGAGATGTGGGCGTGGGGCAGCGTCTCGCGGATGATGCGGGTGGCCTCGATGAAGGCGACGCCGTAGCCGTTGTGCTCTTCGATGCCGGTCGCCACCGCGAACACGTTCGGATCGAAGATGATGTCCTCGGGCGGAAAGCCGACCTCCTCGGTCAGCACCTTGTAGGCCTTGGTGCAGATTTCGACCTTGCGCTCCAGCGTGTCGGCCTGCCCCTCTTCGTCGAAGGCCATCACCACCACGGCCGCGCCGTAGGAACGGCACACCTTGGCGTCGGCGATGAACTTCTCGATGCCCTCCTTCATGGAGATCGAGTTCACGATCGCCTTGCCCTGGATGCACTTGAGGCCGGCTTCGATGACGTGGAACTTCGAGGAATCGACCATCACCGGCACGCGGGCGATGTCGGGCTCGGCGGCGACGAGGTTGAGGAACTC
This sequence comes from Methylobacterium sp. WL12, assembly GCF_008039475.1. Classification (NCBI taxonomy): domain Bacteria; kingdom Pseudomonadati; phylum Pseudomonadota; class Alphaproteobacteria; order Hyphomicrobiales; family Methylobacteriaceae; genus Methylobacterium; species Methylobacterium sp. WL12. The sequence continues at coordinate 4,694 of NZ_VRUW01000099.1, forward strand.
GACCATCGCCTTCTCGGAATCGAGCAGGCCCTCGTCCATGTTGACGTCGATGATGCTGGCGCCGGCCGCGACTTGGTCGCGCGCCACGTCGAGGGCCGCCGCATAGTCGCCTGCCGTGACGAGCTTGCGGAACTTGGCCGAGCCGGTGACGTTCGTGCGCTCGCCGACGTTCACGAAGGGAATCTCCTTCGTCAGCGTGAACGGCTCCAGGCCGGACAACCGCATCAGCGGCGCGATCGTCGGGATCGCTCGCGGCGTCTTGCCGGCGACGGCCTCGGCAATGGCGCGGATGTGGTCCGGCGTGGTGCCGCAGCAGCCGCCGACCATGTTGACGATGCCGCCCTCGGCGAACTCGGCGACGAGCTTGGCCATCGCCTCCGGGCTCTCGTCGTAGAGGCCGAACTCGTTGGGCAGGCCGGCATTCGGGTAGGCGCAGACCAGCGTGTCGCAGACGCGGGAGAGCTCGGAGATGTGGCCGCGCATCTCGCGGGCGCCGAGGGCGCAGTTGAGGCCGAAGGTCAGCGGCCGGCAATGGCGCAGCGCATTCCAGAACGCCTCGGGGGTCTGGCCCGACAGGGTGCGCCCGGACAGGTCGGTGATCGTGCCGGAGATCTGGATCGGCAGCTTGACGCCGCGCTCGTCGAACACCTGCCAGGTGGCCGCGATCGCCGCCTTGGCATTGAGGGTGTCGAAAATGGTCTCGATCAGGATCAGCTCGGCGCCGCCGTCCATCAGGCCGCGGACCTGCTCGGCATAGGCCTGCTTGACCTGATCGAAGGTCACGGCGCGGTAGCCGGGGTTGTTCACGTCCGGCGAGATCGACAGCGTGCGGTTGGTCGGGCCGACGGCGCCGGCGACGAACCGGCGGCGGCCGTCCTTCTCCTCGGCGAGCTTGGCGGCCTCGCGGGCGAGCCGCGCGCCTTGCGCGTTCAGCTCGTGAATCACCGATTCCATGCCGTAATCGCCTTGCGCGATCGTGGTGCCGGAGAAGGTGTTGGTCTCGCAGACGTCGGCGCCGGCCAGGAAGTAGTCGAGGTGGATCTGCCGGATCGCGTCGGGCTGCGTCAGGATCAGGAGGTCGTTGTTGCCCTTCTGGTCGTGGGAGTGGTCCTTGAACCGTTCGCCCCGGAAGTCGGCCTCGCCATAGCCGAGGCGCTGGATCACGGTGCCCATCGCCCCGTCGAGGACGAGGATCTTCTCCTTGGCGCGCTGGCGCAGGGCGGCTTCGATTTCGGTGCCGTCGACGGGGCGGAGGTCGGTCATGGATGTCTCACTCGTCATTCCGGGGCCGCGCAGCGGAGCCCGGAATCCAGAACCGCGACGGGTCCGGGAGGTCGGTTTCGGCTGTCGTCGAAGTCGTTTCGGCAAGGTCGGAGCGTCTGGATCCCGGGCTCGCCTGCGGCGCCCCGGGATGACGGAGCGGTCGAGCCGTCAGGCGGCCTTCGCCGCCATCACCTTCGGCGCCTGGGCACGCAGGCCGAGAAGATGGCAGATCGCGTAGACGAGGTCGGAGCGGTTCATCGAGTAGAAGTGGAAGTCGTTGACCCCCTCGTCCACCAGATCGAGCACCTGCTCGGCCGCCACGGCCGCCGCCACCAGCCGGCGAGTCTCGACGTCGCCCTCAAGCCCCTCGAACCGCGCCGCCAGCCAGTACGGCACCGAGGCGCCGGTGCGGCGGGCGAAGTTGGCAGCCTGCTTGAAGTTCTGCACCGGCAGGATGCCGGGGATGATCGGGATGTCGATGCCGGCGGCGCGCACCTTGTCGACGTAGCGCAGGTAGACCTCGTTCTCGAAGAAGAACTGCGTGATCGCCTGGTCGGCGCCGGCGTCGACCTTGGCCTTCAGCGCGTCGATGTCGGCGTCGAGCGAGGCGGCCTCGGGGTGCTTCTCGGGATAGGCCGAGACCGAGACCTTGAAGTCGCCGATCCGCTTGATGCCGGCCACGAGGTCCGAGGTCTGCGCGTAGCCGCCGGGATGCGGCCGGTAGGCGTGGCCGACGCCCTCGGCCGGGTCGCCGCGCAGCGCCACGATGTGGCGCACGCCGGCATCCCAGTAGGACTGCACCACCGCATCGATCTCGTCGCGGGTCGCGTCCACGCAGGTGAGGTGGGCGGCCGGCTTGAGGCCGGTCTCGGTCACCATGCGGGCGACGGTGTTGTGGGTACGCTCGCGGGTGGAGCCGCCTGCGCCGTAGGTCACCGAGACGAACTTCGGCCCGAGCGGCGCCAGGCGCTCGATCGAGGACCAAAGGATCTTCTCCATCTCCTCGGTCTTCGGCGGGAAGAACTCGATCGAGACGCGGATCGGGTGGTAGCCGTCGCGGCTGGCACGGTGGCGGATGGCGTTCGGCATGGGCTTCGTCCTCGATGTCGTTCGGTTCAGACGATCGTCACGGATATCTGGCCGCCTCAGGCGACGGCGCGCTCGGGTCGGATGGCCTCGGGCATCGCGCGGCGGTCCGCCGCGAGCCAGAGGGTGACGGTGAGCTGGGCCCTGTCCGTCGGTGCGAGGTCGCGGGTCACCTCGGTGTCGAGCCCGGCCTCGGCCAGCCAGCCCGAGACCTGGTCGGCGGCAAAGCCCAGGCGGCGGTGAGCCTGCGACTCGCGCAGGAATTCGAGGTCGTGCGGCGCGAAATCGACCACCAGCATCCGACCGCCCGGCGCCACGAGGCGGGCCGCCTCGCGCAAGGCGCGCCCAGGCTCGTCGAGGTAATGCAGCACCTGATGCACCACCACGAGGTCGAAGCTTCCGCGGGCGAAGGGCGGCGCGTGGATGTCACCTTGGCGTAGGTCGACCCGCGAAAGGCCCATCCGCTCGAGGTTGGCGCGGGCGACCGACAACATGGCGTGGCTCGAGTCGAGGCCGGTCGCGCGGGCGGCGAGCGGCGCCAGCAGCCCGAGCATCCTCCCGGTGCCGGTGCCGAGATCGATCAGGCTGCGGACCGGGCGCGGACCGAGCGCCGCCAAAACAGCCGCCTCGACGGTGGCCTCGGGCACGTGGAGCGAGCGCAGCTCGTCCCATTTCGGCGCGAGCCGCGCGAAGAAGGTCTTGGCGGTTTCCGCCCGCTGGTTGCGGACCGCATCGAGCCGGGCGCGATCCTCGGAGAGCGGTGCGCCGTCGCGTGCGAGCCCCGCGATCAGCGGATCGACGAGGCCGGCCCGGGTCTCGGACAAGCGGAAGAACGCCCAAGCCCCTTCGCGGTGGCGCTCGATGAGCCCGGCCTCGACGAGAAGCTTGAGGTGGCGCGAAATCCGCGGCTGCGACTGGCCGAGGATGTCGGTGAGGTCGGAGACCGAGAGCTCGCCCTCCGACAGCAGCGCCAGGATGCGCAGGCGCGTCTCCTCAGCCGCCGCCCGGAGCACACCGAGGGCGTCGGGGAAGGAGACCGGTGCCGTCGTCTGGGCGCGATCATGAGACATAAAGATATCTTTATGTTCGATCGCGTCTTGTGGCAAGCGCCTTTTCTTAAGCACGACGCCTATTCGGCATCCCACAGCCACGCAGCGCCGCGCACGCCGGAGGCGTCGCCGTGCAGGCTTTCGCGGATCGGCGTGTCGAAGCGGTCCGAGAACACGTGCGGCGCGGTCGCCGCCGGCAGTCCGCCGATCAGTTCCGGGACCCGCGAGAGGCCGCCGCCGATCACGACCACGTCGGGATCGAGGATGTTGACCACGTGGGCGACACCGCGGCCAAGCCGGTCGAGATAGGCGGCGAAGCTCGCCCGCGCGCCGGCCTCGCCTGCGCGCATCGCCGCGACGACGGCCTCGCCGGAGCGGGTGATGCCGGTGCGGCGGGCATGGTCGGCGGCGAGCGCCGGCCCCGACACCCAGGTCTCGATGCAGCCGTGGCGCCCGCAATAGCAGGCCGGCCCGGGCCGCTCGTCGTCGTCCGGGCTCGGCAGCGGGTTGTGACCCCACTCGCCGGCGATGCGGCCGCGGCCGGCGAGCGGCCTGCGATCCCAGGCGATGCCGGAGCCGACGCCGGTGCCGAGGATCACAGCCCAGACGAGGCTCGACCCGGCGCCCGCGCCATCCACCGCCTCGGACACCGCGAGACAGTTGGCGTCGTTCTCGATGCGGATGGGACGCCCGAACGCGGCTTCGAGGTCGGCGCCGAACGGCCGCCCGTTGAGCCAGTGCGAGTTCGCGTTCTTCACCAGGCCGGTCGCCGGCGAGATCGCCCCCGGCATCCCGACGCCGACGGTGCAGGGCGAGCCGGCCTCCACCTCGAGCCGGGCGACGAGCTCCGCGACCGTCCGCACCGTGCCGGCATAGTCGTTCCGCGGCGTCGGCACCCGAGCCTCCGCCAGAACGAAACCGCCGGCATCGAGGACGATGCCGGCGATCTTCGTGCCTCCGAGATCGATGCCGAGGCGGAAGATTGCCCCGGTGCGCGACCCGCTCACTCCGCGGCGGCGATCTTCGGCGCGGCCGGGCCGCTCTGGACCGTCATCGGCTCGGGCGTCTCGTCGGAGATGTGCGTGCCGATGGAGATCGGGTGCGCCATCACCTGGTTGAGCTTGGCCTTGTCCAGCTCGCCTTCCCAGCGCGAGACGACGATCGTCGCGACGCCGTTGCCGATGAGGTTGGTCAGGGCGCGGCACTCGGACATGAACTTGTCGACGCCCAGCACCAGCGTCATCGCCGCCACCGGGACGGGGGTGCCCGGGATCGCGGCGAGCGTCGCGGCCAGGGTGATGAAGCCGGCGCCGGTGACCCCGGAGGCGCCCTTCGAGGTCAGCATCGCCACGAGGAAGATCGTCGCGTACTGGCCGAAGGTCAGGTCCGCACCCACCGCCTGCGCCAGGAACAGGGTGGTGAGCGTCATGTAGATGTTGGTGCCGTCGAGGTTGAACGAGTAACCCGTCGGGATCACCAGGCCGACGACGGAGTCCGAGGCGCCGAGGCGCTTCATCTTGGTCATCATGTGCGGCAGCACCGTCTCAGACGAGGAGGTGCCGAGCACGATCAGGAGCTCGTCCTTGATGTAGGCGAGGAACTTGAAGATCGAGAACCCACAGAACGCCGCGATGCCGCCGAGCACGACGAAGATGAACAGCAGCGAGGTGGTGTAGAAGGTGCCCACGAGCCAGGCGAGGTCGACGACCTTGCCGATGCCGTACTGGCCGACCGTGAAGGCCATCGCGCCGAAGGCCCCGATCGGGGCGAGCTTCACGATCAGCCCGATGATGCGGAAGAACACCTGGCCGGCGGCGTCGATGCCGTTGGTGATCGCCTCGCCCTTCGCGCCCATTCCGGTGAGCACGCAGCCGGTGAGGATCGAGATCAGCAGCACCTGGAGCAGGTCGCCGGTGGCCATCGCGTCGAAGAAGCTCTTGGGGATGAGGCCCAGGATGTGCGCGATGGTGGAGTCGGCGGCAGCCTTGCTGGCGTAGCTCTCGACCGCCTTGGCGTCGAGCTTGGACAGGTCGGCGCCGAATCCCGCGCCCGGCCGGACGACCTCGCCGACGACGATGCCGATCAGCAGCGCGAAGCTCGAGACGACCTCGAAATAGATCAACGCCTTGAGGCCGACGCGACCGACCTTCTTCAGGTCGCCGATCGAGGCGATGCCGTGCACGATGGTGCAGAAGATGATCGGCGCGATCATCATCTTGATCAGGGCGATGAAGCCGTCGCCAAGCCACTTCATCGCCTTGCCCCAGCCGGGGTCGACGTAGCCGAGCAGGATGCCGAGCGCGATCGCGATCAGCACCTGGATGTAGAGCACCTTGTACCAGGGCTCCGGGGCGACCGCCTTCGCGGTCCCCGCCACGCTCGTCGAACCGTGCATCGCCTGCGCCATGATTTCGCCCGTGCACGCTTGCCGTGCACCCTCCCATTTTGCCGGAGGCTAGCGAAGTTGGCTCCAAGCCTCAACGGCGGCTGAGTATTTCCACACGCCGAACCCGTGACAAAAACCTGTTCCTCCAGGAAAAACGGCCTTTTCGCGGCAGAGTACAGGGGGCACTGAAGTCGTAGCGGTCGCGTCGACATCGACGCCGGACGGTGTCGTCCATCGGCCGGATTGCTTGATTGCCGGAGCTTCATCGTGCCCCAGATCCGTGCCGCCCTCCCCGCCGCCGGCGGCCTCCTCTGCCTTGCCCTCACCCTGCCGGCGAGCGCCGGGATCGTGGCTCAGGTCGACCAGTCCCGCCAGCGCATGCGCGTCTACGTCAACGGCGCGCTCTCGCACGATTGGCCGGTCTCGACGGCGCGTAGCGGCTACGTGACGCCGAACGGCAACTTCCGGGTCGGGCTGATGGCGCCGATGTGGCGCTCGCACAAGTATCACGGCTCGCCGATGCCGCACGCCATGTTCTTCCGCGGCGGCTACGCGATCCACGGCACCTACTCGGTCGGGCAGCTTGGCCGCCGCGCCAGCCATGGTTGCGTCCGCCTGGCGCCCGGCCATGCCAGCCGCCTGTTCAGCCTGGCCAGGAGCTACGGCGGGGCGAGCGTCGTCATCCGTCGCTGACCCGTAGCGGCGGCCCCGAACGGCGAGGACCGCCGCCGCAGCTGCGGCGACGGTCCTCTGACGTCGAACGATCAGTGTAAAAGCGGTCTATCACTCAGGTCTGTTGCGTGCGACGGGGCCGGACGGTCCAGCGCTCGAAGGTCGAGGCCGGATCGTCGCCCGCGGGCTCCTGCGGCGGCTGCTGGATTGCTGCGCCGAGCGCCTGCGACAGGCTCTCGATCACGTCGTCGATCCGTGCGTCCTGCGGCTGGGCCTCGGCGGCGTGCTCAGGCTCGGCCGACGCGACATGTGCCGGCGCCGGGGCGGGCTCGGGTTCGGACGCGACCGGCTCCGGGGCCGCGGGCTCGGGAGTGGGCGGCGCCTCGACGACGGGCGCGGCGGCAACTGCCGCTGCTACAGCCGGCGCGCCGGAACCCGCGATCCGCCGCAGCGCGTCGACGACGCCGTCCTTCTCGGCCGGCTTGTCGCCGGTCCGCGCATTCGCGCCGTAGCGGCCGAAGCCGAAGCGCGGCTCGATCAGGTCGAGGACGGCGTCGAGCGCCGCGTTGCTCAGACCGATCTCGCCCGTGGACGGGATGCCTTGGAGCGCCAGCGCCTGGCAATCGAAAGTGGCGTCGTCCGTCACGTCACGCCCGAACCAAGCCGGGGCGCTGAAGGCCGCGGCCTCGCCGGGCTCGTCGAAGCTCACGCTGACCAGATCGAGGCTGCCCGGGCTGACGTAGCGGTCGATGATCGCCTCCTTCGCGCCGAGCGACACCGCGGTGCGGTCGTAGGCGGCCTTGCCGGAGCAGACGTCTAGCAGCGCGTCGCCGTGGGCGCGGGGAACGTCGGTCCGCTCCTCGGCGGCCGCACCCTGCGCATCCTTGGTCACCAGGACGAGGTGGCATTGCTGCCCGTCGACCCGGACGAACGAGGTCCGCCCGCCCTGGGGTGCAAAGTAGCCTTCGGTGATCCGGCCGCCGCCGCGCTCCTTGCGGATCAGACGCACCAGGGCCGGTGCCACGAGAAACCGCCGGACGACGCTCATACTCAACCTCCGCTCAAGGACGCTCCGGCGACCGCCGGAGATGCCGCCCGTACTGCTTCGTGCGGCGAAGACCGCAGGGGAGGCCGGGCGAAGCGTTAAAACGCCCGGCCGTCCCGCGCGTCGATCCTGGCGGCGCGTGCCTGTCGTCCGCCAAGGAAAGGGCCTTCGCCGCCCGTCGATCCGCTTAGGGACTAAGCAAAAAGCCGACGAAATCAAGACCGGGACGCCGCAAGACCTTGGATGACGCTCGTTATCCTGCCTCAGACCGTTCCCGAGGCCGGCTCCTTCGGCGCGAACGCGAGGGATGTTCCGTTCATGCAGTAACGGAGGCCCGTCGGCGCCGGGCCGTCGTCGAAGACGTGGCCGAGATGCCCCTTGCAGCGGGCGCAATGCGCCTCGGTGCGAACCATCCAGTGGCTGCGATCGACCTGCGTCTCGACTGCGCCGGGGAGCGGCTCGAAGAAGCTCGGCCAGCCGGTTCCGGATTCGAACTTGGTCTCGTTGACGAAGAGAGGCGTGCCGCATCCGGCGCAGGTGAAGGTGCCCGGGCGCTTTTCCGCGAGCAAGCAACTCGTGCCGGCGCGCTCGGTGCCGTGCTCGCGCAGCACCCGGTACTGCTCGGGCGTGAGCGTCGCCTTCCACTCGGCCTCGCTCCGGGCCTCCGGCGCCGACATCGTATCCGATCCGCTCATCGTATCCTCCGCTTGTGGATGTCGGCGCGATATGGGGCCGGGCGGCCGCGCCTGCGAGCCGGTCACGCCGCCGCGCCGACGGTGTCGGCCATGCGCGCCTCGCGCTCGCCGAGCGGCAGGGCGGGTCCCGTGGTGGTGTCCTGACCGGTCTGATGCTCGATCTCGGCGTTGATCTCGCCGCCGAGCAGCACGATCGTGGAGGAGATCCAGATCCAGGTCATGAAGCCGATCACGGCGCCCAGCGAGCCGTAGGTCTCGTTGTAATTGCCGAAGCTGGAGACGTACCAGGAGAACAGCAGCGAGGCCACGAGCCAGAGCAGGCCCGCCACGACGCTGCCGACCCCGACCCAACGCCAGCGGGCGCGCTCGCGGCTAGGGCCGTAGCGATAGAGCAGCGACAGGCCGCCGAGCAGCACGACCACCAGCGCAGGCCAGCGCAGGGCCGCGACATACCAGGCGCCCTCGCTGATACCGATGAAGTTGAACACCACCGGCAGCACCACGATCGAGCCGAGCGCGAAGATCGTGAACACCAGGGCGCCGACGGTGAAGGTGAGCGAGCGCAGGTTCAGCATGACGAAGCTACGCTTCTCCTGCTCTTCGTAGACGACGTTCAGCGCGTCGAACATCGCCTTCATCGCGGCGTTCGCGCTCCACAACGACAGCACAAGGCTGGTGAAGAACGTCAACCCGAGGGTGCCGCCGCCCTTGGCGGCGATCCGCTTGACCTGTTCGCCGATGATCTCGATCGCACCCGAGGGTAGCACGCCCTGCAGGCTGGCGAGGTGATCGTTGATGACGTTCACGTCGGCGAAGAGCCCGTAGCAGGAGACGAGCGCCGCCACCGCCGGAAACAGCGACAGCAGGGTGTAGAAGGTGACGCCTGCGGCGACCGACAGCACGCGGTCCTTGTTGAACTCGAGGAACGTGCGAACCGCGACGTCCTTCCAGCCGGCGGCCGTGATCTGGGTGGGATCGGTGGCGGCCCGGCCGCGCTCGGGCTGGGTGTCGGCGACGCGCTGCGCCGACCGGCCGGAATGCGACCGTGCGCCGGCCTGCCCGTTCGGCGCGACCCGCTGATGCGGCCGCGGCTCGAAAGCTGGATCCGCGGTGGCGGTCGCCTCCGGCATGCCCTTCCGCGTCTGCGCCGCCACGAGGGCGATCAGCGCCGAACCCAGCATCAGCATCCAGACGACCGACCCGTCCTCCGACGACGCGCTTCGGGGACCGGGGGAAGGCGTAGGCATGCTGACAGAACCCGGGCGCGAACAGCCGCGCTTCCCCGCTAGAACGTCGTCTGTCAGGGAGCGTTCCCCGTCGGACGGTTCCGTACACACGACATCGTATCGCCTCGTCGGCGATCGGGGAGCGCGATGGTTTCGGTTTTTCAGGCGCTGTCCGGAACACGCGTCCGTGTCGATCAATAGGAATCGCGATTACGGAGCCTGTTCGGCACTCCAATGCTCCGTGTGCCGCCTCCCGCGGCGCAGAGGTTCGGCCTCGCGAAAGTCCTTTGGCATTAGGGATCAGTCGGCCGGCCGACCGATCCCACGGGGCGAACCCGCTCTCAGCGGGTGGGCGCGCTGGTGCCCTTGCCGGATGCGCCCGGCGTCGATCCGGCGCCGGCATCGTTGGCGCCGGTGCTGTTGGACGTGCCGGAGCGGCTCTTGTCGCCGGTGGTCGGCCCGCTGCCTGCCGCGCCCGGGGACGAGCCCGCGCCGGCATCGTTCGGGCCTGTGCTGTTCATGGTGCCGGATTTGGTGGTGCCCGAACCACCCTCGGCGGCAAGGGCGACCGATCCGAGGAGCAGCGTTCCGGCGAGGGCGAGCGTGAGCGCTTTCATGGCGTTTCTCCCTAGGAGCGCGTCCGAGTAATCCTCTCGACGGCGGGGCCGGAGGGTGATTCACTTGGCTCATGGCCAAGGTGTTTCGCTCCTGGGATGTGGATCAGGGCTGGTTGCTGCCGCCCTCGCTGCACGAGT
>NZ_VRUW01000009.1:0-106948 GCF_008039475.1 Methylobacterium sp. WL12
GCCTCGGGCTCCGGCGGGGTCAGGCCGGGGAGCGGCAGTTCCGGCTCCGCCTGCGCGTCGGCTGGCGGATGCGCGATCGGGCCATGCTCGACGACCTCATGCTCAAGCGTCTCTTGCTCATGAGTTTCGTGCGCCGCGGCCGGCACGGGCTCGGGGATGGCCGGCTCGGCGTAGGCTTCCGCGAAGGCCGGGTCGGCGCGGGTCTGGCCGCCGAGGAGGCCGGCGCCGACGGCGGGGGCCACGACGCTCGGCAGCGTCGGGCGGCCGGGCGCCAGCTCGGCCGTGACGGGCGCCGCCGGAAACGGGTCGACGAGGGGCGCGGGCGCCGCCGGCGGCAGGCGCACCCCGTCCTGGATCGTGCCGACGGCGTCGACGATGCGGCGGGCGTCGAAGGCGTGGGCGACCCGGCGCAGGCCCATGGCCACCACCGCGAGCCCGGAGAGCACCGCCCCGGCCGAGGCGACGGTGGCGCCCGCGATCACCATGGAGAGGCCGCTCTCGAGGCGAACGAAGGGAAACCCCTGGATCACCGCGACGACGCCGCCGATCACCATGGCGGCACTCAGCGCGAACAGCGCAATGATCATGGAACTCTCGAAATCGGGGCTGGATACGCTAGACCCGTAGTAAGACCTTGTCGGCGTTTTGCAAAACGCAACCAAGCCCCGTCCGGCGGTCCAGCGTAGCGGTTTCCACGGACTTCGTGCCCGATCCGGCGTTGCCGCGGGAGGAAGGCCGACTTACCTACCGGGTCGTTGCCCCGTCGAGCGCGGTGCGCGGCCTCCGGTCGGACGCCCGCACCCCTGCGTTCGACAAGACGGAGAATCCCATGACCTTCACCCTGCCGGAACTGCCCTACGCCTACGACGCGCTGGCCCCTTACATGTCGAAGGAAACCCTCGAGTTCCACCACGACAAGCACCACAAGGCCTACGTCGACACCGGCAACAAGCTGCTCGAAGGCACCGGTCTCGAGGGCAAGAGCGTCGAGGAGATCGTCAAGGCGTCCTACGGCAACAACCAGCCGCTGTTCAACAACGCCGGCCAGCACTTCAACCACCTGCACTTCTGGCAGTGGATGAAGCCCAACGGCGGCGGCGCGATCCCGGGCACCCTCGCCAAGAAGATCGACGAGGACCTCGGCGGTGCGGAGAAGTTCAAGGCGGACTTCATCCAGGCAGGCATCGGCCAGTTCGGCTCGGGCTGGGCGTGGCTCGCGGTCAAGGACGGCAAGCTCGCGATCATGAAGACCCCGAACGGCGAGAACCCGCTGGTGCACGGCGCCAAGCCGATCCTCGGCTGCGACGTGTGGGAGCACTCCTACTACATCGACTACCGCAACCGTCGCCCCGACTACCTCAAGGCGTTCCTCGAGAACCTCGTGAACTGGGAGCACGTGGAGAAGATGTACGCCGAGGCGACCGCCTGAGGCGTCGCGACATCGCCCTCCCCCCGGGGGAGGGCGGCTTTCGTCGCGGCCGATGCGCGCTCAGCCCAGCTCCGCCGCGGCGAGCCCGGCCTCGGTCAGGTAGGGCCGGAACAGGCTCGCCACCTGGGCCGCACCCCAGTCCAGGTGCTCGCGCCGAACCTCGTCGAGGCCGCGGCGCGAACGCAGGTAGTCGATCCAGTAGGTCGAGACGATCCAGGCGTTGACGATCAGGTGCTCGGTCTCGGCGGTGCCTGCGCTGAGCAGCCCCGCCGCCTTCATGCCTGCTAGCGCCTGCCGGACGTGGTCCTGGCCGGCGTCGCTCAGGCTCTTCAGCCGCGGCCGCAGGGACGGGGCGAGGCGGAAGATCGTGCCGCCGTCGCGGTAGAAGAAGCGCCACTCCCACATCAGCGTGAACCAGCCGGCGAGGTAGGGGGCGTAGCGCGCCCGACCGTCCGCCGTGGCGTGGGCGGTGGCCACCGCCTCCAGCCGGCGCTCGAAGTCGGAGAACAGCGCCTCCAGGATCTGCTCCTTGCGCTGGAAGTGATAGTACAGGTTGCCCTCGTTGATGCCGACTGCGGCGGCGATTTCGGCGGTGGTGACCGCGGCAGGCCCGCGCTCGTTGAACAGGTCGCGGCACGTCGCGAGTACGCGCGCGCGCGTGCCGGTCCGCTTCGGTGCGCCTTCGGCCGTTTCACCGGCCGGCGCCTTGCCGCGCGTGACGGGGCGAGCCGCGTCTCCCGGTTCCTGCGCTGTTTGATCCGACCTGCGACGCTTCATTCGACCTGCCTGCCACGGGCGGTGGACCCGCCCGCGGTCCCGCGCGGCCCGGCCGCGTTCGGCCCCGTCACCGGCACCAAGGGCGTTTTACGGCGCCCGCCCGTTGACGTCCATAAGGTGTTCACCTTAAATACAAGCACAGAGAGAAACCGCCGGAGCCGAGACGCCATGAATGACGCCGCCGACGATGCTGCGCCCACCAAAGCGGCTGCGCCTGCCAAGATCGGTTTTGCTGCGGCGGCCGGGCGTGAGGTCCGGCATGTCGACGTGCTGGTGGTGGGTGCCGGCCTCTCGGGCATCGTCATGGGGCACTACCTCCAGACCGAGTGCCCGCAGAAGACCTACGCGATCCTTGAGGCCCGCGACGCGATCGGCGGCACCTGGGACCTGTTCCGATATCCCGGGCTGCGCTCGGATTCCGACCTCTACACCTTCGGCTTCAGCTTCCGCCCCTGGCGCAGCGACAAGGCGATCGCCGATGGCGCCTCGATCCTGGCCTACGTGCGCGAGACCGCGACGGCCGAGGGCATCGACCGACATATCCGCTTCGGCACCCGGGTCGTGCGGGCGGCCTGGGATTCGGCCGCCGCGTTGTGGACGCTGGACGCCGAGGTCGGCGCGGCGGCCGAGCCGGTGCGCTACACCTGCCGGATGCTGTCGGTGTGCGCCGGCTACTATGCGTACGATCACGGCTACAGCCCGGACTTCCCCGGCCGCGAGCGCTTCGCGGGGCCGGTGGTGCACCCGCAGGCCTGGCCCGAGGACCTGTCCTGGGCGGACAAGCGCGTGGTGGTGATCGGCTCGGGCGCGACCGCGGTGACGTTGGTGCCGGCGATGGCCGAGACCGCGCGGCACGTCACGATGCTGCAGCGCTCGCCGACCTACGTCGTCGCCCTGCCGAGCCGGGACAAGATCGCCGATTGGCTGCGCCAAAAGCTGCCGGCCGGCCTCGCCCACCGGCTGACGCGGGCCAAGAACGTGGCGCTGGGGATTGTCTTCTACCAGTTCGCACGCAGGAAGCCGCAGGCGATGACCCAGCGCATCCTCGACGCCGTGCGCGCGCAGCTCGGCCCCGACTACGATGTCGGCAAGCATTTCACCCCGAGCTACAAGCCCTGGGACCAGCGCCTCTGCCTCGTGCCGGACGGCGACTTGTTCAAGGCGATCCGCTCCGGCGCCGCCTCGGTCGAGACCGACACGATCGCGAGCTTCACCGAGGACGGGGTCCGGCTCGCCTCCGGCAAGACGCTGCCGGCCGACATCGTCGTCACCGCCACGGGCCTGCGGATGAAGCTGCTGGGCGGCATGACGCTCACCGTCGACGGCCGTGCGGTCGAGCCGGAAGACACGTTCCTGTACAAGGGCATGATGCTGTCCGGCGTGCCGAACTTCGCGGTGACGATCGGCTACACCAACGCCTCGTGGACCCTGAAGAGCGAGCTCACCGCGCGCTATCTTTGCCGGCTCATCAAGCACATGGACACGAACGGTTTTTCGCGCTGCGAGCCGCTGGCCGATGCCGCCCGGCTCAACGCGACGCCGACCCTGCCGCTCACCTCCGGCTATGTCACCCGCGCCGCGCACCTGCTGCCGAAGCAGGCCGACACCAAGCCGTGGAAGCTGCACCAGAACTACATCCTCGACACCGCAGCCCTGAAGTTCGGCCGCCTCGACGACGGCACGATGCGGTTTTCGCGCAGCGAACCGGCCAAGCGCGCGGCGTAGGATTCTCACTGGGGCGGGATGGCGCCGACCGGCCCCCTCTCCCGTCCGGGAGAGGGGACCCGTGCGTCTTCGGTTTTCCGACATCGCAAGCGTCAAAGCGGATGACCGGGCGATCACGACACCGACGCCACGGCATCGAAACGAAGGGAAAGGCCCCCCATGCCGAACTGGAACCTCGAGAACCGCACGGCCGTCGTCACCGGGGCGGCGAGCGGCATCGGCCGGGCGTTGGCAGTGGGGCTCGCCGCCCGCGGTTGCAACCTGGCGCTGGCCGACCGCAACGTCGCCGGGCTGGAGGAGACCGAGCGGATGATCGCGACGAACCGCGTCCGCATCAGCCGGCACGCGCTGGACGTCGCAGACCGCGAGGCCGTCGCCGCGCTGCCGGCAGTGGTTGAGGCGGCCCATGGCGGACTCGACCTGCTGGTCAACAACGCCGGCGTGGCGGTCGGCGGCACTTTCGACGACGTGACGGAAGCCGACTTCGAATGGCTGTTCGAGATCAACTTCTGGGGCGTGGTCCGCATGACCCGCGCCTTCCTGCCGCTGCTGCGCGCGCAGCCCGAGGCGCGGATCGTCAACCTGTCGAGCCTCTACGGGCTGATCGCGCCGCCGGGCCAGACCGCCTACGCGGCGAGCAAGTTCGCAGTGCGCGGCTTCTCGCAGGCGCTTGCCCACGAGCTCGCCGGCAGCTCGGTCGGCGTCACGGTGGTGCATCCGGGCGGCGTCGCCACCTCGGTGGCCGACAGCGCGCGCCTGCCCGCGCACATGGCTCCGGAGGAGGCCGCCCGGGGCCGTGCCGCTGCCAACAGCCTGCTCAAGCTGCCGCCGGAACGGGCCGCCGCGATCATCCTGGCGGCGGTGGAGCGCCGGCAGGGCCGGGTGCTCGTCGGCACGGACGCGAAGCTGGTCGCGCTGATCGAGCGCCTCGTTCCGGTCTCGTACTGGAGCCTCATCCAGAAGCTGATCCCGCGCGGCCGCGCCGCGACCTGAGCGCGGATCGCCGCGGGCCGGCCCCAAGACCTTGCCGCCGGGAGAGCGTGGCACACCTCCATTCGACCGGTCCCGGACCGAAGCGAAATACCGGCCTCGGACCGATGGGAAGTGGAGCGCGCCGATGGACCACCCGATCGCCGACCCGGCCAAAACCGGTGCCGAGGAAGGCCTGCTCGGACGCTCGCAGGTTCGGGTCGACGGCCCGGCCAAGGTGACGGGCCGGGCGCGGTTCTCCTCCGACGTCCCGCTGAAGGGGTGCGGGCACGCGGCGCTCGTCACCAGCACGATCGTGCGCGGGCGCATCCGCGGCTTCGACCTCTCCGCGGCCATGGCGACGCCCGGGTGCCTGCGCGTCTTCACCCATCGCGACCTCGCCGGCCGGATCGCGCCGGTGAAGCACCTGATGGCCGGCGGCTACGCCAACAGCGCGCACCTTCCCCTCGGCTCCGATGAGGTCGCCTATGCCGGCCAGATCGTTGCCCTCGTCGTGGCCGAGACGCAGGAGGCGGCGACGGCGGCCGCCGCCCGCGTCCGCGTCGCGTACGCGGAGGCGCCGTTCGCCGCCACCTTCGACGAGGCCGGCGCCGAGACCGTCCGGCTGGCCGACCTGAAGCCCGAGCACGCGGATCCGGGCCGCGGCGACGCCGACGCCGCCCTGGCGCGGGCAGAAGTGCGGATCGCCGCCCGCTACGAGACGCCCACGCAGCACCACAACCCGATGGAGCTGTTCACCACCGCCTGTTTCTGGGAGGGCCGGCGGCTCACCGTGCACGAGCCGTCCCGCTACGTCGGCGCGCTGCAGCACGGGCTCGCCGCGCAGCTCGGCCTCGCGCCAGAGGACGTCCGCGTCATATCGGGGCCGATCGGCGGCCATTTCGGCTCGAAGCTCGCTCTTTCGCAGTACACGGCCCTGGTGGCGCTTGCCGCCCGCGACCTCGGCCGCCCGGTGTCCCTGGTGCCGACCCGGAGGCAGGGCTTCACCATCGCGAACCACCGCCCGGAGACCCGCCACGACATCCGCCTCGGCGCCGACCGCGGCGGCCGCCTCACCGCCCTGGTCCACGAGGCGACGATGACGACCTCGCGCTTCGACGCCTTCGCGATGGAGGGCACCGACGTGACCGCGAGCCTCTACGCCTGCCCCGACATCCGCACCGACGAGCGCGCCGTGCGGGTCGACCGCAACACGCCCGGCCCGATGCGGGCTCCCCCCGAGGTGCCCTACCTCTTCGCCCTGGAAAGCGCGGTCGACGAGATGGCTTGGACCCTCGGCCTCGATCCGATCGAGCTCCGGCGGCGCAACGACACCCCGACCGACCCGGTCTCGGGCAAGCCGTTCTCGTCGCGCCCGCTGATGGCCTGCTTCGATGCGGGGGCTGCCGCGTTCGGCTGGGCGCGCCGCGACCCGCGGCCCGGCGCGATGCGCGACGACCGTCTCCCGGACGGTCCGTGGCGGGTCGGCCTCGGCTGCGCGACCTCGGTGCGGCCGGTGAAGATCGCCGCCGCGACCATGCGCGTCGCGCTTGCCGCCGACGGCCGGGTCGCGGTCGAGACCGCCCACCACGAGATCGGCAACGGCATCACAACGCTGCTGGCGATGGCCGCCGCCGACGGGCTCGGCGTGCCGATGGCGGCCGTGACGGTGCGGCTCGGCGACACGGCGCTGCCGCCGGCCGGCATCTCGGGCGGCTCCTCGACCACCACGAGCCTGCTCAACACCCTGGCGCTCGCCTGCGAGCAAATCCGCGCGCGTCTGGTCGCCGCCTGCACCGCCGCCGACGGGCCGCTGGCCGGGGCCGACCCCGCGCGCCTGCGCCTCGTCGGCGGGCGGCTGGCGCAGGCCGACGGGGGCGGCGTGCCGCTCGGCGAGGCGGTCGCCCGCCTCGACTCCGCCGGCATCGAGACCCTGGCCGAGTTCGTCCCCGAGGACGGCAGCGCCAAGAGCCTCGAGGCCCTGCGCGCCGGGCACATCAACCTCGCCAGCGGCGGCGACCACCTGTCCTGGGCCTTCGGCGCGCAGTTCGCCGAGGTGCGCGTCCACGCCGAAACCGGGGAGATCCGCGTGCCGCGCCTGCTCGGGGCGTTCGCGGCCGGGCGCATCCTCAACCCGCTCACCGCCCGCAGCCAGCTCGCTGGCGGCATGATCTGGGGCCTCGGCTCGGCGCTGCTGGAGGAGACGGTCCTCGACCGCGGCCATTACCGCAACGCGGACCTCGCCGAATACCTCGTCGCCACCGCGGCCGACACGCCCGAGATCGAGGTCCTGTTCGTCCCCGACCCGGACGCAAAGGTGAATCCGCTCGGCCTGAAGGGACTGGGAGAACTCGGCATCATCGGCGTCAACGCGGCCATCGCCAACGCGGTCTACCACGCCACCGGCCAGCGCCACCGCCGCCTGCCGATCCGGATCGAGAGCGTGGCGTAAGCGGCTCGCGACCGCTTCCCTCGCCTGCGGCTGATCCCCCCTCGCCTGCCACCCGCTTGCGTTGCCGGTGGCCGCAACCGTAAGCCTCCGCCGGGCAGCAGGGACGGTGGGCGGCGTGACGGCACTCGCATTCGGGACGAACCGGTGATCCGCGCGATCCTCTCCGTCGGCGGCTGGACGCTGGTGTCGCGGGTCACGGGGTTCGCCCGCGACGTGGTGATGGCCGCGGTGATGGGGGCCGGGCCGATGGCCGACGCCTTCGTCGTCGCCTTCCGCCTGCCGAACCATTTCCGCGCGATCTTCGGCGAGGGCGCCTTCAACACCGCCTTCGTGCCGGCTTATGCCGGGTTGTCGGAGGCCGGGGCGGACGGCGCGGCGCAGCGCTTCGCCGACCGGATCTTCACGCTGATGCTGGCCGTGCAGGTCGTGCTGCTGGCGGTGGCGATCCCCGCGATGCCGTGGGTGGTGCGGGCGCTGGCGCCGGGCTTCGCCGAGGACCCGCAGCGCTTCGAGCTCGCGGTGGCGCTGACGCGGATCACCTTCCCCTATCTGCTGTTCATGACCCTGGTGACGCTGCTCTCCGGCGTGCTGAACGCCCAGCGCCGCTTCGCGGTGGCGGCCGGCGCCCCGGTGCTCTTGAATCTCGCGATGTTGGCGGCGCTCAGCCTGGCCTTCCTGTTCCCCGACGCGGCGCACGCGGCCGCCTGGGGTGTCGCGGTCTCGGGCGTGCTCCAGTTCGGACTGCTGTGGTGGGGCTGCCGGCGGGCGGGCGTCGCGCCGCGGCTCAGCCGCCCCAGCTTGCGCGATCCGGCGATGCGCCGGTTCTTCGCCGTGCTCGGGCCGGCGGTGGTGGGCGCAGCCGGGTTCCAGATCGCGACGTTTGCCGACACCATCATCGCGAGCTTCCTGCCCACCGGCGCGGTCTCGGCATTGTACTACGCCGACCGGCTCTACCAGCTGCCCTTCGGCGTCATCGCCATCGCCGCCGGCACGGTGCTGCTGCCGGAGATGAGTCGACGGATCGCGGCCGGGGACGTGTCCGGCGCGCATGCCGCGCAGAACCGTGCCGCCGGGTTCTCGCTCGCGCTCTCCGCCCCGTTCACGGTGGCCTTCCTGACCCTGCCCGGCCTGACCATGGCCGCCCTGTTCCAGCGCGGCGCGTTCTCCGCGGACGACGCCGCCCGCGCGGCGTCCGTGCTCGCCGCCTACGGGCTGGCGCTGCCGGCCGTCGTGCTGGTACGCTCGGCCGTGGCGAGCTTCTACAGCCGGCAGGATACGAAGACGCCGCTCTGGGCCTCGCTCACGGCGATTGCCGTCAACGTCGTGCTGAAGCTCTGGCTCACCGGCCCCTACGGCGTCGTCGGTCTCGCGCTCGCCACCGCGATCAGCCAGTGGGTCAACCTGCTGATCCTCGTCGCCCTCGCCTGGCGCCGCGGCTGGACCGCGCCGAGCCGGACGCTGGGCCTCACCATCCTCGGCGTAGCGCTCAGCTGCGCCGCCCTCGCGCTGGTGGCGGTCTACGGGCTGCCGGTGGTGGAATCCCTCGTGCCCGCCCTGCCGCGCGGCCGCGAGGTCGCGGTGCTGGCGCTGCTCGGCGTCGCAGGCGCGGCCGTCTACGGCGGGCTGCTCGCCGGCCTGCTCCACCTGTTCGGGCTACGCCTGCGGCGGGCTTGAGCGGTTCGGCCTCTCCCTCCCCCCTTTCAGCGGGGAGGGGAACGCGTCGCGCGTGTGCGCCCCCTACTCGTCCGGGTGCACCGCGGGCGAGAGGTCGATCGGCAGGCGCGGGCCCTTCAACTCGGAATCGCTCGGCAGCGCGCGCGCATCCCAGCCGCCGCCGAGCGCCCGGATCAGGCTCACGGCGGTGGTGAAGCGCGAGAGCCGCACCTGCAGCGCGGCGACCTCGTTGTTGAGCTGCAGCGCCTGGGCGGTGACCACGGTGGTGAAGTTCTGGGTGCCGGCGCGGTACTCGTTCAGGGTGATCTCGACGGCGCGGCGGGCGAGCGTCACCGCCTCGTCCTGCGCCACCTGCTGGCGGGCGAGGATGCGGATGCCGACGAGGCCGTTCTCCACGTCGGCGAAGGCGGCGAGCACGGTCTGGCGGTAGTTCGCCACCGAAGCGTCGTAGCCGGCCCGCGCGGGGGTTAGCGCCGCCGAGCGCGCGCCTCCATCGAACAGCACCTCGCTGCCGGCCGCCGTCACCGCCCAGACCTGGTTGGCCGCCGACAGGAGGCCGGTACGGGTAAGCCCCGAAATGCCGCCCGACGCTGACAGCGTCACGCTCGGGTAGAGGGCGGCCACGGCGACGCCGATCTGCTCGCTCTGCGCCTGGACGGCGCGCTCGGCCTGGGCCACGTCCGGGCGGCGCTCCAGGAGGGACGCCGGGATGCCGACCGGCACCGCCGGCGGCACGAGGGCCAGCGGCGCCACCGCCAGCGACAGCTCCGAGGGCGGGCGGCCGATCAGCGTCGCGATCGCGTTCTCGAACTGGGCGCGGGTGAGCGTCGCTGCGATCGCCGCCGCCTGGGTGGTCTGCACCTGCGTCTGCGCGGTGATCACGTCCGAGCGCGCGGCGACGCCGGCATTGTACTGGTTCTCGGTGATCGCCACCGTGCGCTTGAAGTTCTCGACGTTGGCGTTGAGCACCCGCACCAGCGAGTCGGCGTAGCGCAGCGACAGGTAGTTGTTCGCGACCTCGGCCTGGATCGTCAGGCGGGTCAGCGCCAGCGTCGCGGCGTCGGCCTGGGCCAGCGCCGCCTCGGTCTCGATGGTCCGGCGGATGCGGCCGAACAGGTCGAGCTCCCAGCTCGCCTGTCCCTGGATCGAGACGGAGGTGCGCTCGGTGCCGACCGTGCGCGAGCGGGTGATGCTCGGGGCGCCGACGACCGTCGGGTAGAGCGCCGCCTGGGCCGACTCGACCAGCGCCCGCGCCTGCCGGAAGTTCGCCACGGATTGGCGTAAGGACTGGTTGTCGACGTCGACGAGGCGGATCAGCCGGTCGAGGGTCGGATCGCGAAAGACCCGCCACCAGTCGCCGCGCTCGGCCCCGTCGTTGGGCGCCGCCGCGCGCCAGTTCTTGCGCGATGCGACGAAGCCGGCCGAATCCTCGCGGGTGCCGCCCTGCTTGAACGCTAGCGGCGTCTCGACCGAGGGGCGCGAATAGTCCGGGCCGACGACGCAGGCGGACAGCGCCGTGGTGAGGGCGAGGAGGCTGGCCGCCCTCAGGAGGTGACGCATCGTTGGGTGCGCATCCCCTCGCCCCGCCTGCGGGGAGAGGGCCGCCTGCACCTTGGCGTGCAGGCGGCGAGCGGAAGCGACGGTGAGGGGGCCGGGAAGGACGAGGCGCTTCCATCGAAGCCCCCTCACCCTCGGCTGCCGCCTCGCCGCGCCGACGACGGGGTCGTCGCAGCCCTCTCCCCGCGCGCGGGGAGAGGGGGGTGCGCACGCCCCGTCCTGCATCGCCGGAAACCGCATCATTCCCCCGCCGGCACGGCCGCGGCTCCGCCACGGCGGCGGGCGTTCACCCGGTGCCGGAGGCGGTCGAGGCAGAGGTAGACGACGGGGGTGGTGTAGAGGGTCAGGATCTGGCTCACGATCAGGCCGCCGGCGATGGCGATGCCGAGCGGGCGGCGGAGCTCGGAGCCCTCGCCGCCGCCGAAGATCAGCGGCGCCGCGCCGAGCAGCGCCGCCAGCGTTGTCATCATGATCGGGCGGAAGCGCAAGAGGCAGGCCTCGAAGATCGCCTCGCGCGGCGCCGCCCCCCGCGTCCGCTCCGCGTCGAGGGCGAAGTCGATCATCATGATGGCGTTCTTCTTGACGATGCCGATCAGCAGGAACACCGCGATCAGGGCGACGATCGTGAACTCGGTGCCGGTCACCAGCAGGGCGAGCAGCGCGCCGATGCCCGCCGAAGGCAGCGTCGAGAGAATCGTGATCGGGTGCACGAAGCTCTCGTAGAGGATGCCGAGGATCGCGTAGACCGCCAGGATCGCGGCCAGGATCAGCAGCGGCTGGCGCGAGGCCGAGGCGATGTAGTTCTTGGCAGCGCCCGCATATTCGCCGTGGATGGTCGCCGGCAGGCGCAACTCCGACATCGCCTTGTCGATCGCGGCGGTGGCGTCCGACAGGCTCTTGCCCGGCGCCAGGTTGAACGAGATCGTCGTCGCCACGAACAGGCCCTGGTGGCTGACCTGCACCGGGGCGTTGCCGGTCTCCACCCGCGTGAAGGCCGAGAGCGGCACCATCGTCTCGACCGACGACGAGACCGGCGCGCTCGAAGACGCGCTGCCCTTCGAGGCGGCGATGGCGTTGGCGGCCGCGTTCCGGGCGGAATCAGAGGCGACCGCGGCGGCGTTGGTGCTGGCGTCGGCCGCGGCCGTCGTGGAGGGGACCGCGCTGGCGGGCGCCGCCGCCACCGTGCCGGCGACCGCGTTGGTGGTGGCCGAGCCCCGCGCCTTGCCGCCCGAGGTCGAGACGTAGAGCTGCTTGAGGGTCTCGGGGTTCTCCAGGTAGCGCGGCGCGATCTCCATCACGACGTGGTACTGGTTCAGCGGGTTGTAGATCGTCGAGACCTGGCGCTGGCCGAAGGCGTCGTAGAGGGTGTTGTCGATCTTGTCGGGCGTGATGCCGTAGCGGAAGGCGGTGGCGCGATCGATCACCAGCCGGCTCTCCAGCCCACCCTCCTGCTGGTCGGAGGTGACGTCGGCAAACGTCGGGTCCTTCTGCAGCGCCTGCACCAGCTTCGGGGCCGCCGCATAGAGTTCGGCCGCGCTGTCGCCCTGCAGGGTGTATTGATACTGGGCGAAGCTCTGGCGCCCGCCCATCTGCAGGTCCTGGCGCGGGAAGACGTAGAGCCGCGCACCGGCCACCTGCGACAGCTTCGGGCGCAGACGGTTGGCGACCTCGCTGATCGAGACCCGCTCGCCCGCGGGCTTCAGGCCGACGAAGACGTTGGCCGAGTTGGTGCCGCGCCCGCCGGTGAAGCCGACGACGCTGTCCACCGCCGGGTCCGCCTGCACGATGGCGGCGGCCTCCTTGAGCTTCTTCTCCATCGACTGGAACGAGATGCGCTGGTCGGCCTGGATGCCGCCCATCATTTGGCCGGTGTCCTGCTCGGGGAAGAAGCCTTTCGGCACGATGACGTAGAGGTAGACGTTGAGCCCGATCGTGGCGGCGAGCACGAGCAGCACCAGGCGCGGATGCGCCAGCGCGACGCGCAACGTGCGCTCGTAGGCGTTGAGCGTCCCGGTGAAGGCAACCTCCAGCCCGCGGATCAGGATGTTGGGGCGCTTGCCCGAACGATGGGTCTCGGGGCGCAGGAAGCGCGCGCACATCATCGGCGTGGTGGTGAGCGAGAGCACCAGCGAGATCAGGATCGCCAGCGACAGGGTCACGGCGAATTCCTGGAAGATCCGCCCGACCAGGCCGCCCATCAGCAGGATCGGCAGGAACACCGCGATGAGCGACAGACTCATCGAGATCACGGTGAAGCCGACCTCGCGGGCGCCGACCAAAGCCGCCTCGATGCGCGACTTGCCCATCTCGATGTGGCGCTGGACGTTCTCGAGCACGACGATGGCGTCGTCCACGACGAAGCCGGTGCCGATGATCAGCGCCATCAGCGACAGGATGTTGAGCGAGTAGCCCAGCAGGTACATCACCGAGAAGGTGCCGACGATCGAGATCGGCACCGCCACCGCCGGGATCAGCGTGGCACGCCCCGAGCGCAGGAACGCGAACACCACCAGGATGACGAGGCCGACGGCGATCAGCAGCGTCTCCTCGGTGGCGGCGAGCGACGCCCGGATCGTGGCGCTGCGGTCGCCGGTGAGCTTCACGTCGATGCCGCCCGGCAGCGCCGAGACGATCTGCGGCAGCGCCGCCTTCACCCCGTTGATGGTCTCGACGACGTTCGAGCCCGGCTGCTTGTAGACGAACAGCAGCACGCCCTGGCGCCCGTTGACCACGCCGAGGTTGCGCCGGTCCTCGACCGAGTCGATCACCTCGCCGACATCCGTGAGCTTCACCGCAGCGCCGTTGCGGTAGGCCACGACGAGGTCGCGGTAATCGGACGCCTTGCGGCCCTGGTCGTTGGCGTAGAGCTGGTAGCGGCGGTCGCCCGCCTCGATCGCGCCTTTGGGCGAGTTGGCGTTGGCCGAGGCCAGCCCCGCGCGGATGCCCTCCAGGCCGATGCCGTAGTGGAACAGGGCGGTCGGATCGAGTTCGACGCGCACCGCCGGCAGGGACGAGCCGCCGATGTCGACGTTGCCGACGCCGGGCAGCTGCGACAGCTTCTGCTGCACCACCGTGGCGCCCGCATCGTAGAGCTGGCCCGGCGTCAGCGTGTCCGAGGTCATGCCGAGGATGACGATCGGCGAGTCGGCCGGGTTGAACTTGCGGTAGGTCGGGTTCTGGCGGAGCGCCGTCGGCAGGTCGGCCCGCGCGGCGTTGATCGCCGCCTGCACGTCGCGCGCCGCACCGTCGATGTCGCGGCTGAGGCCGAACAGCAGCACGATCCGCACGCTCCCGGTGGAGCTCGTCGAGGACATCTCGTTGACGTCTGCGATGGCGCCCAGCCGCCGCTCCAGGGGGGCGGCGACGGTCACCGCCATGGTCTCGGGGCTCGCGCCGGGCATCTGCGCCTGGACGAGGATCACCGGAAAATCCACCTGCGGCAGCGGCGCCACCGGCAGCTTCAGGAACGCGAAGATCCCGGCCAGCAGCACGCCGACCGTCAGCAGCGTCGTCGCGACGGGGCGCCGGATGAAGGGCTCGGAGATGTTCATGGGCGGAGGCCCGCGCGGCGTGCGCCGCGGTCCCCCTCTCCGCGCGTGCGGGGAGAGGTCCGCATGCACCTTGTCGTGCATGCGGGGAGCGCAGGCGAAGCCGAAGCGAAGGTGAGGGGGCGTTCACGGACGAAGCTCATCCCGCGAAGCCCCCTCACCTTCGGCTGCCGCCTCGCTTTGCCGACGACAAGGTCGGCAAAGCCCTCTCCCCGCACGCGGGGAGAGGGGATGCGTCGAACCCTTGCGATATCCCTCACGGCAGCGCCTCGCCCGCCGGGAGGTCCGGCTCGGGCTCGCGGCGGCCGGTGATGCGGCGTTCCAGGCGGTCGAAGAACAGGTAGATCACCGGCGTCGTGAACAGCGTCAGCACCTGGCTGACGATGAGCCCGCCGGCGATGACGATGCCGAGCGGCTGGCGCAGCTCCGAGCCGACGCCGGTGCCGGCGATCAGCGGGATCGCCGCGAACAGGGCGGCGAGCGTCGTCATCAGGATCGGGCGGAAGCGCAGCAGGCAGGCCTCGTAGATCGCGTCGCGCGGGGCCATGCCCTCCTCGCGCTCGGCCTGGAGCGCGAAGTCGATCATCATGATCGCGTTCTTCTTCACGATGCCGATCAGGAGCACGATGCCGATGATCGCGATGATGTCGAGGGAGAGCCCGAAGATCATCAACCCGAGGAGCGCGCCGATCCCCGCCGAGGGCAGCGTCGAGAGGATGGTGATCGGGTGGATGAAGCTCTCGTAGAGCACGCCGAGCACGATGTAGACGGTGACGATCGCCGCCATCACCAGGAACAGCTCGTTGCCGAGCGCCGACTGGAAGGCGAAGACCGACCCCTGCGGCACCACGCGAAAGCTCGGCGGCAGGTCGATGCTTTTTCGCGCCTCCTCCACCGCGTCGACGGCCTGGCCGAGCGCCGCGCCCGGCGCGAGGTTGAACGACACGGTGGTGGCCGGGAACTGGCCGAGATGGGAGATCAGCAGCGGCGCCCGGCGCTCGCTGATCCGGGCGACCGCCGAGAGCGGCACCTGCCCGCTGGTCGCAGTGGAGGAGGGCAGGTAGATCGCGTCGAGGCTGGCGATGGTCCTGTGCAGGTCCGGGTCGGCCTCCAGGATCACCCGGTACTGGTTCGACTGGGTGAAGATCGTCGAGATGATGCGCTGGCCGAAGGCGTCGTAGAGCGCGTTGTCGATGGTGGCGGGCGTGATGCCGTAGCGCCCCGCCGTCGGGCGGTCGATCGTCACGAAGGCCGCCAGCCCCTGGCCCTGGTGGTCGCTGGCCACGTCCGCCACTACCGGCGACTTCGACAGCGCGTCGGTGAAGCGCGGCACCCAGGTCTCGAAATCCTCGAGGTTCGGGGTCTCCAGGATCACCTGGTACTGCGTCGCCGAGACGGCGGTGTCGATCGTCAGGTCCTGCACCGGCTGCATGTAGAGGCGCAGGCCCGCGACATCCGCGGTGGCCGCCTGGATGCGGCGGATGATGGCGCCGGCCCGCTCGGTCCGCTCGGCCTGCGGCTTCAGGTTGATCAGGAACCTCCCTGAATTCAGCGTCACGTTCTGGCCGTCGACGCCGATGAACGAGGACAGGTTGGCGACGTCCGGGTCCTTGAGGATCAGGCTCGCGATGCGTTGCTGCCGCTCGGCCATGGCCGCGTAGGAGAGGGTCTGGTCGCCTTGCGTGATCCCCTGGATCACGCCGGTGTCCTGCACCGGGAAGAACCCCTTGGGGATCGTCACGAACAGGAACGCGGTGAGCGCGACGGTCGCGAGGGTGACGAGCAGCGTCACGCCCTGGTGGTCGAGCACCACCCGCAGCGCCCGGCCGTAGGCCGCGATGGTGCCTTCGGTGGCGCGCCGGCCCATCCGCCCGAGGACGCCCTCGCGGCGGCGGCTCTCGGCGTGCGGCACGTGCTTCAGCAGGCGCGCGCACAGCATCGGCACCAGCGTCAGCGACACCACCGCCGAGATGATGATGGTGGCAGCCAGCGTGATCGCGAATTCGTGGAACAGGCGCCCGACCACGTCGCCCATGAACAGCAGCGGGATCAGCACCGCGATCAGCGAGACGGTGAGCGAGATGATGGTGAAACCGATCTCGCGGCTGCCCTTGAGCGCGGCCTCGAGCGGCGAATCTCCGTCCTCGACGTGGCGGGCGATGTTCTCGATCACCACGATGGCGTCGTCGACGACGAAGCCGGTGGCGATGGTGAGCGCCATCAGCGACAGGTTGTCGAGGGAGAAGCCGTAGAGGTCCATCACCGAGAGCGCGCCGATCAGCGACAGCGGCACCGACAGGCTCGGGATCAGTGTCGCCGACAGGCTGCGCAGGAACAGGAAGATCACCAGCACCACGAGGGCGATGGCGAGGCCGAGCTCGAACTGCACGTCCTCGACGGACGCCCGGATCGTCACCGTGCGGTCGGTGAGGAGGCTGACCTGGATCGCGCCCGGCAGGGTGCCCTGGAGCTGCGGTAGCAGCGCCTTGATCTTTTCGACCGTCGCGATGACGTTGGCGCCGGGCTGGCGCTGGATGTTGAGGATGATCGCCGGCGTCTCGTCGGCCCAGGCGCCGAGCTTGGTGTTTTCCGGCCCCTGCACCACGTCGGCCACGTCCGACATCTTCACCGGCGCGCCGTTCTTGTAGGCGATGATCGCGTCGTCGTAGGCCTTCGGGTCCTGGATCTGGTCGTTGGCGTTGATCGCGTAGGACTGCTTCGGGCCGTCGATGGTGCCCTTCGGCGTGTTGACGTTGAGGTTGGTGATGGTGGTGCGCAGGTCGTCGATGTTCAGGCCGTAGGCCGCGAGCGCCCGCGCGTTGAACCGCACCCGCACCGCCGGCCGCTGGCCGCCGGAGATGCTCACCAGGCCGACGCCGGCCACTTGGCTGATCTTCTGGGCGAGCCGCGTCTCGGCGAGGTCCCGCACCTGCGTCAGCGGCAGGGTCTTGGAGGTGAGCGCCAGCGTGATCACCGGCGCGTCGGCCGGGTTGACCTTGGCGTAGATCGGCGGCGCCGGAAGGTCGGACGGCAGCAGGTTGCCGGCGGCGTTGATCGCCGCCTGGACCTGCTGCTCGGCGATGTCGAGCGGCAGGTCCAGGTTGAACTGCAAGGTCACGACCGAGGCGCCGGCCGAAGACTGCGAAGTCATCTGGTTGAGGTTGGCCAGCTGTCCGAACTGCCGCTCCAGCGGCGCGGTGACGGCCGAGGTCATCACCTCGGGGCTGGCGCCGGGATAGAACGTCTGCACCTGGATCGTCGGGTAGTCGACCGACGGCAGCGCCGAGACCGGCAGGTTCAGGTACGACACCCCGCCCACGATCAGGATCGCCAGCATCAGCAGCGTGGTCGCGACCGGGCGGAGGATGAAGAGGCGGGAGGGGTTCATACCGGCCGCGCACTCTCGGACAGGCGGAGGCGATCACTGCGGCGGCCCGTGCGCGTCCCCTTGCCCCGCGTGCGGGGAGAGGGCGACAACGACCCCGTCGTCGTCGCAGCGAGGCGGCAGCCGACGGTGAGGGGGCGGGCCCGGAGGAAACTCCCCCTCACCGTCGCTTCGGCTGCGCCTTCGCTTCCCGCACGGACGACGAAGTCCGTGCGGGCCTCTCCCCGCCCGCGGGGAGAGGGGAGGTGCGCGTCCTGAACCCCGATGCTCACGGTTGCTGCCGCCGGCGGCCGCGCTTCTGCTCGGTGCCGGCAGGCGCCTCCGCAGGCGTCACCTTCTGGCCGTCGACGCCTTCCGTGATCCGAACCGGGGCGCCGTCGCGCAGGCGGTCGGTGCCGTCGGTGACGATGCGGTCGCCGGCTTGCAGGCCGGAGAGCACGACGGTCTTGGTCCCGTCGGTCTCGCCGGTCTTGATCGGGCGGACCGTGACCTTGGCGTCGCCGTCCATCAGGTAGACGTAGGTGCCGGGGGTGCCCTGCAGGATCGCCGCGTTGGGGACCAGAGCCGCGTTCGCCACCGTGTCGACGGTGAGCTTGGCGTTGACGAACTGGTTCGGAAACAGCTCCTCGTCCTTGTTCTCGAACAGGGCGCGCAGCTTCACCGTGCCGGTGGTGACGTCGATCTGGTTGTCGACCGTGTCGAGGGTGCCGGTGGCGATCTCGTGGGCGTCGCCCCGGTCGTAGGCGCGGACCACGAGCTTGGCGCCGGCGCGCACCCGGCGCATCACCCGCGAGACGTCGTCCTCGGGCAGGGTGAACACCACCGAGATCGGGTGGAGCTGCGTGACGACGACGATGCTGGTCGAGGCCGCGGTGATGTAGTTGCCCTGGTCGACCTGGCGCAGGCCGACCCGGCCCTCCACCGGCGAGACGATGCGGGCATAGGCGATGTTGAGGCGCTGCTGGTCGACGAGGGCCTGGTCGGAGGCAACCGTGCCCTCGTTCTGCTTCACCAGGGCGCCCTGGGTGTCGACGTTCTGCTTCGAGATCGAGTCCTGCTGGGCGAGGCGCTGGAAGCGGGCGAGGTCGAGCTTCGAGTTCTGCAGCAGGGCCTGGTCGCGGGCGAGCTGGCCCTGGTACTGGGCGAGCAACGCCTCGTAGGGCCGCGCGTCGATCTGGGCGAGGTAGTCGCCCTTCTTCACGGTCTGGCCCTCGCGGAACCCGATCTCGGTGAGATAGCCGCTGATCTGCGATTTCACGGTGACGGTGGCCAGCGGCGTGACGGTGCCGAGCCCCTGGAGCACCACCGGGATGTCGCCGGTGACGACCTGCGCGATGCCGACCGCCTGGGGCACGTCCATGCCGCCGCGTTTGCCGCCGCCCCGTCCGCCCTTGCCCTGGGTCTCGCCGGGGCCGCCGGCGACCTGCGTGCGCCCGTCGTACCAGCGGTGGGCCATCGCGCCGGCCGCCAGCAGAGCCAGAAGCAGCAACATCCAGCGCAACGGGCGGAACCGCCGCGTCTTCGCAGGCGACGCGGCCGGATCCGGCTGGAACGCGCGCGCCGTGTCCGTGCGGATGGGTGAGCTCTCGTTCATGCCTGATTAGACCACGTTCCGGACGCCGCCGCGCCCGTGTCGCGCCCTATCCTCTCGCTGTTTTCGTCCGCGGGCCGACCGTTCGTCGGCGCGCGGGGCGAATCCGGCACCCTGACCCGGCACCTTGGCCCCGATCGCCTGTACGGCATCCGAACGGCCCGCGCCTTGCGGCACCCGCGCTCGGAGCGGCCCGGTTCTCGGCGTGGGTCCGAGCTTTCGCCGACCCGAGCCTTCGCTTCGCAATGCGTCGTCAGTACGGCGCCGATGTTTCGGCGCTGTTGCTGGCCCCTCAGGGACGCTCCAGCGCGCGGTAGTACCGCACCACGTCGCGATAGGACTCGTCCACCGGCGCCACGGGGACGGCGAGCCGCAGGCCGAGTCCGAAGGCACCGAAGGCGAAGGCCAGCGCGAGCGCGCGGCGGGTGGACATGGCAGGCTCCGGCGATCCGTTGCGGCTGGCAGAGGCCATAACGCGAAAAGGCCCGCCAACGAATTGGCGGGCCTCGCGACGACCGGTCCGGCGCCTGGCAGGATCGGAACGAGGGGGCGGAGTTCCAACCCCGCCGGCGCCGTACCGGCCGTGTGTCTGAAAGCTACCTCACGGCTGATGAATGTCAACATTCGTCAGCCGTCCGGCCCGCCGGGTTGCGGTGGCCGCGTGCGATCGCGCACGTTTCGCCGGCGCTTCGGGCCATGGTATCACCCGGCCGATGTCCACCCCACGCCCTGCATGAACCCGGTCTTCTCCGGCCTCCCGACCACGGTGTTCGAGACGATGTCGCGGCTCGCGCGCGAGCACGGCGCGATCAACCTCGGGCAGGGGTTTCCCGACGACCCGGGTCCCGCCGACATGCGCGCGCACGGGGCCCGGGCGCTCGTCGAGGGCTCGAACCAGTATCCGCCGATGATGGGGCTTCCGTCCTTGCGCGCGGCGGTGGCGGCGCATTACGCCCGCCACCAGGGCCTCGCCCTCGATCCCGAGACCGAGGTGATGGTGACCTCGGGCGCGACCGAGGCGCTGGCCGGCGCGCTGCTGGCGCTGATCGCGCCCGGCGACGAGGTGGTGCTGTTCGCGCCGATGTACGACGCCTACCTGCCGCTGGTGCTGCGCGCCGGCGGCGTGCCGCGGATCGTGACGCTGACGCCCCCCGCCTTCCGCCTCGACGAGGCGGCGCTGGCCGCCGCCTTCGGGCCGCGCACGAAGGTGGTGCTGCTCAACAACCCGCTGAACCCGAGCGCCACCCTGTTCGGGGCCGACGACCTCGCGATGCTGGCCGCGTTCTGCGTCCGCCACGACGTGATCGCGCTCTGCGACGAGGTCTGGGAGCACGTGGTGTTCGACGGCGCCCGCCACCTGCCGCTGATGGCGCTGCCCGGCATGCGGGAGCGCACGGTGAAGGTCGGCTCGGCCGGCAAGATCTTCTCGCTCACCGGTTGGAAGGTCGGGTTCGTGATGGCCGGGCCCGGGCTGATGCGGACGCTGGCCAAGGCGCACCAGTTCCTCACCTTCACCACCCCGCCGAACCTGCAGGAGGCGGTGGCCTTCGGCCTCGCCAAGGAGGATTCGTACTTTTCCGACATGCGGGCGGGCTACGCCCGCTCGCGCGACCGGCTCGCCGACGGCCTCCGGC
The DNA here is from genome assembly GCF_008039475.1 of Methylobacterium sp. WL12. NCBI lineage: Bacteria > Pseudomonadati > Pseudomonadota > Alphaproteobacteria > Hyphomicrobiales > Methylobacteriaceae > Methylobacterium > Methylobacterium sp. WL12. The sequence continues at coordinate 20,742 of NZ_VRUW01000009.1, forward strand.
ATCTCGGCTTCACGGTGCTGCCGGCGCAGGCGACGTGGTTCCTCAACGTCGACATCACCGAGCTCGGACAATCAGGGCGAGTGCCTGCGGACGACGTCGCCTTCTGCGAGGCGTTGGTGCGTGACCATCGCATCGCGGCGATCCCGGTAAGCGCGTTCTATCCTGACGCGGCGGTGCGCCACCTCGTGAGGCTCTGCTTCGCCAAGGCCGACGCGACGCTCGACACGGCGCTCGACCGCCTCTCCGGGGTCCGGCGGGTGGCCGCGTGAGGGAGCTGGGCCGGGCATCCGCCCACATCCTTGCCGGAACCGGGTCGCGGCGCCACATCTTCGCGGATGGCCCCCCCCGCTCACCGGACTCCCCCGATGGATTCCTCGCAGACCTTCTCCCAGAGCTGGCGTGCGGGAACGACGCTGCGCGTCGGCGACCAGAGCCGCGAGGCGACGCTCGCCCGGCTCGAGGCGCTGGCGCACCTGCTCGATTCCGCCTTCCTGATCCCCGGCATCAACCGGCGGGTCGGGTTAGAGGCGGTGATCGGGCTCGTGCCGATCGTCGGCGACATCGCCGGCATGGTGATCTCGTCCTACATCGTCGCGGAGGCCCGCCGCATCGGCGCGCCGCGCTGGCTGATCGCCCGGATGGCGCTCAACGTCGCCTTCGACGGCGCGATCGGCATCGTGCCGCTCGCCGGCGACCTGTTCGACGCGGCCTTCAAGGCCAACCGCCGCAACGTCCGCCTGCTCCGCCGCTGGATGGAGCGCAACGGCGGCGTCCGCCCCAACGAGATCGACGGCACCGCCGTGCGGATCGACGGCTGAGCGGCATTCGCACGCGCATCGCCGGTCGCGCAGGCTCACACCTCCCTCCGAGCCTTCGGATCGGATCGCGGGTCCCCTCTCCCGGGCGGGAGAGGGACAGGGTGAGGGATGAGAACGCACCGGAGAGGTCACGCCCCTCACCCCAACCCTCTCCCGATGGGAGAGGGGACCGCGACGCGCATCCCGCGAACCCTCTGTGGAGCATCCCGCGATGAACGAGATCGCCCGCCCCCCCGAGGGCGACCCGGTCTCGGCGCCGATGCCCGGGGCCCAGCCGATCGTGCCACGGCCGAGCGAGGGATTGCCCGAGGCGCGGCCGCTCGCGCCCCGCCGCGGCGGGCTGTCGCCGCTCAACCGGCGCCGGCTCGAGAACTTCCGCCGGAACCGGCTCGGCTACGTCTCGTTCCTGATCTTCCTGTCGCTGTTCGTCGTCAGCCTTTTCGCGGAAATTCTGGCCAACGACCGGCCGATCGTCGCCTCCTACAAAGGCGAGTGGCTGTTTCCGGTGCTGATCGACTACCCGGAGGAGAAGTTCGGCGGCTTCCTGGCGCGCACCGACTATCGCACGCCCGAGATCGTCAAGGAGATCGCGGAGAACGGCTGGGCGATCTGGCCGCCGATCCCGTTCTCCTACGACACCATCAACGATGGATTGCCGACCCCCTCGCCCTCGCCGCCGACCTGGATGCTCACCGACGCGCAGTGCCAGGCCGCCGAGACGGCGCCGGGCGCGGGCTGCGCCAACATCCCCTGGCACTGGCTCGGCACCGACAACACCACCCGCGACGTGCTCGCCCGCGTGATCTACGGGTTCCGCATCTCGGTGCTGTTCGGGCTGATCCTGGCCGCCGTCTCGTCGCTGATCGGCGTCGTCGCCGGCGCGGTGCAGGGCTATTTCGGCGGCTGGGTCGACCTGGCGTTCCAGCGCTTCATCGAGGTCTGGGGCGGCATCCCGACGCTCTACCTGATCATCATCATCTCGGCCTTCATCGCACCCGGCTTCTTCGTGCTGCTCGGCATCATGCTGCTGTTCTCGTGGGTGGCGCTGGTCAGCGTCGTGCGCGCCGAGTTCCTGCGGGCGCGAAACTTCGAATACGTGCGGGCGGCCCGGGCGCTCGGCTTGTCCAACGTCCGCATCATGACCGTGCACCTGCTGCCGAACGCGATGGTGGCGACGCTGACCTTCCTGCCGTTCATCCTCAACGGCTCGATCACCACCCTGACCTCGCTCGACTTCCTCGGCTTCGGCCTGCCGCCGGGCTCCCCCTCGCTCGGCGAACTGCTGGCGCAGGGCAAGGACAACCTCACCGCGCCATGGCTCGGCCTGTCCGGCTTCCTGGTGATCGCGGCGATGCTGAGCCTGCTGGTCTTCGCCGGCGAGGCGGTACGCGACGCGTTCGACCCGCGAAAGACGTTTCGTTAGCAAGATTTTTCGGCGGCAAGACCTTCTCGAAAGCACTTCCGGCGCTGTGGATGTCGGCTCGCTTCGAGGACATGCGATGACCAGCAGATCAGGGCTTGTCCCGTGACTTGCTGATCACGGAACATGCCCGTGCAGGACTTCGATGTCGACCCTGAGGCGCATCGACGATGCCTGGCGAGCCAAGCCGTCTAGCTGGATCGATCGATGTTGCGTGGCCTCATCCAGGCCGAGCGCAATGCTGACCGAGCCCGCCCTCGTCACGGACGACGCAGTCGAATAATCCGCGGCGGCGCTCCCGTTCCCGGCGACCACACTTCGTACACGAAACTGTTACTTAGTACTTCTGTACTGGTACGAGCGAATTCAAAATATGGCGATCACATCATCTTGGTGCGACAATTTTGTCCACCATTGCGTTACGCTGTGGTATGGACATCCAGGCAACGGATAGGGTGCAGACCGAACAAGATGCCGACATCCAGCATTTCGGCACCGTCTCGACCCGATGTTGGCGTCCGGTAACGGTCTCGGGCGAAAGCGAAATCTGCGCTGCCGCGGATGCGCAGATTTCGCGCGGCGCTCAGTGAGGCAATGCTGGGCGCACCAGGCCGGTTGCACGGATACGCTGCGCACTCGGCAGGCAAAACACACATATGATCATATGTTGAGCCCGGATAACGCCGTGGACATCCTTGCTTTCTCTGGCAAACATCATAATTCCTGCGCTTGGGGTTTTCGTCAGAAAATAGGCAAGGAACGTACGGATGTCTGAAACTGCAGTGTCGGCGCAGACGAGCAACGACTATATCGAGCGGACCGTCGACGTCGTCGCGGCCTATGTATCGAACAACTCCGTCCCCATCACCGAATTGCCGGCGCTGATCGCGAGCATCCATGAGGCGCTGAACAACGTCGGCTCCGGCACGGCTCCCGTCACCACCGAGGCGGTCGAGAAGCCCAGCACCGCTCAGATCCGCAAGTCGATCCGCCCCGACGGGCTGGTCAGCTTCATCGACGGCAAGTCCTACAAGACGCTGAAGCGCCACCTGACCAAGCACGGCCTCGACCCGCACAGCTACCGCGAGCGTTACGGCCTGCCCGCCGACTATCCGACCACCTCAGCGAACTATTCGGCCCAGCGCTCCGCGCTCGCCAAGAGCCTCGGCCTCGGTCAGCCCGGCCGCGCGGCCGCCGCCGAAGCGCCCGAGGACATCGAGGAGGCGCCCGCCGCCCCCGCCCGCCGCGGCCGCAAGGCGGCGACCTCCGCCGTGAAGGGCAGCCAGACCCGCAAGGCCGACGCCGCGTAAGGGTACGGACAGGACCGGCCCGAAATTCCCGAAGCCCGGCCCGTCGTGAGCCGGGCTTTTGGATTCTCAAGAGGCAGCCGGATGCTTTGTGGTGTCTGGATCACGCGTCGCGGATGCCGTGCGCTCAAGAGCGATCTGGTCCAAGACTGATGATCCAAGACTGATTTTGTGAAATGCCTGTCGGCCTAAAGAGCCGCGCGCCGTCCGAGCAAGCGGGCGCGGGCTTGCGCGACCAGGGCGGCGCGGGCTTGCTGCGCGTCGTCGGCATCGAGCAGCGGCGAGGCTGCGAGGGCGGAAAGGTAGGCCCTCTCCGGTTCGCGGCAGGCGCCGATCGCCGCGTCGGCGGCGAGCGGGCGGCTTCCGATCGTGGCTTGCAACCCGAAGTGGCGGTCGAGGCAGCCGTGCCAGGAGGCGTAGCGCGTCCCGGCCTCGCCGGCCTTCACCGGGCTCGCGGCAGCGAGCAGTCCAGTGGCGAGCGCGATGGCCAGCCCTGCGGCGAGCAACGGTTTCGGGAAGGGATGGGAGATCATGGGCGCGTCGTGGTGGGCGGCTCCGATCCCGGAGTCTCGCGCCGACGCGGTGAAGATTTCATCAACGTGCTGTCGTGCGCTGCGTCCCGTTTCGGGACGAGAGGCCGGTTTTCAGCGGTTGGCGGTGGTGACAGGCGAGGTGACGCCGCCGAGCGACACCCAGGCGACGGCGTCCTGGCTTTCGCGCTTGATGAAGGTGTAGCCGGTGCGGTGCCAGGGCAGGATCTGGCTGGTCTTGTTGTCGAGCACGAGGTCGCCGCGATCGGTGATCAGGGTGAGGACGGCGTGGCCCTCGCCCTTCTCGTCGATGACCACGGTCATCCGCATGGCGCGGCGCGGCAGGCCGGCGCGGGCGAGCAGGCTGCGCTTGAGCAACTGGAAGTCCTCGCAATCGCCCGAGCCGTCCTCGGCAAGGTCCCAGCGGTCCGGCACCCCGAGGTGGTCCATGTCGGTGATCGCGACGATCGACTTGTTGACCCGGCGGTTGATCGTCTGGATCGTGTTCCAGATCGCGGGGGTCATCGCGATGCGGGCGGGCTCGGCGGCGTTCACCGCGCACTCGGCCGGGTAGCCCTGGCAGAAGCCGACCCAGGCGAGGATCGGCTTGGCGGCGCCGACCGGCTCGGCGGCCAAGGTGGGGGCGGGCAGCGAGGCCAGGGTCTGCGCCACGGCCGGGGCGACGGCGAAGGCCAGTCCGGCCGTCACGGCGAGGCCGGCGAGGGCCTTGCGCAGACGGGGCGCCGACACCGCCCGAACCGTCGAAATCGCGAACCGCATCGCCGTGGCCCAACCCGTTAAGCTCTCGTTAACGAAAGCTCTCACGCCGAGGCCCCGACGGCAATCACCCCCTTAACGAAAGGTTAACGCTGTGCGTAACGCGAGAATGCGGATGCGACGGCTGGATCGATGCAAACGGGACACAGGTGCGGCCTTGGCGCCCGTTCTCGCGCGGTGCCCCATGACGGGCGGGCGAAGACCGAGGATCGGAACCAGTCGACCGAGCCGGCGCGCACCAGCCCGAAGCCGGCTTCGCTGGCGCGATTGGCGTCGTAACAGGTCGCGCACGGTTCAGTCGACAAGGTCGCCAACGCCCGCTTCGCGCGTGGCGAGCGCGGAGAAGTGAGAGGATGTGCGGCTCCGTCGAGCGTCCAGGAAGGGCCCGCGCTCAGAGCGCCAGCATCAGCAGGCCGACGACGAGGACGGCGAGGATCATGCAGAGGGCGAGGTCGAGGATGGGAGCCCCGCCGCAGGAGGATCGGTGGTTGGTCGGCATGGCTTGCGACCTTGCGATGGCGGGAATCATCGGATGGTATCCCGATGGAGGGTGAGAAGCGTCTCCCAGACCGGGCTGCCGGCCCGGGAGACGCCGTCGAACGCCGCAGCTCGTCGGGAAGGGGATCCTGAGGCTGCGGCCTGCGTCGCCCCCGAGGGCGCGACGCGGTGGGCCGTGTCCGCGGCGACGATCGCGAAGGTGGGCAGGGCCAGGGCGACAAGGCAGGCGGCGAGCCGGCCGTGCCGCGAGAGGTCCGGCCCGGTCGCGGTCCCGCGCTCGGAGCGCCGGGCCGCGTTCAGGGGCGCCATATGCCGGCCGACGAAGGCATGCCTGGTGTCGCGCATCGTCTTCGCCGGTCCTGATGGTGTGGGAAATTTGACCACGCTGCAAACCTATGTGTGTAAAATTCCCACGTCAACGCGAAATGGCTGTGCCGACGTGCGTTCGCGTACTCTGTGGGATTGTGTCCCACACATCCCGTGGTCATGCTGATCTGATGTCCGAGACCATCAACGACACCGGCGAGGGAACCAGCCTGCACGCGCCGGTGGCGCGCCTGCTGCGGCCGCTGGTGCGGCTGTTCGTGGCGCGCGGCATCACCTTCCCGGCGCTGACGAACCTACTGCGGGAACTCTACGTCAACGTCGCCGAGTACGACTTCGCGCTTCAGGGCAAGGAGCAGACAGACAGCCGCGTCTCGCTGCTCACCGGCATCCACCGCAAGGAGGTGCGACGTCTGCGCGGCGCCGGGGCTCCGGTGAGCGCAGTGCCGGCGGTGGTCTCGCGGACGAGCCGGATCATCGCCCGCTGGCTCGCCGACCCGGCCTTCACCGACCCGGACGGACGGCCGCTGGCGCTGCGGCGCGCGGGCGAGGACGGCCCCTCCTTCGAGGCGCTGGTCGCCGGCGTGACCCGCGACCTGCGCCCCCGCGCGGTGCTGGACGAGTGGCTCGACCGCGGGATCGCCAGCCTCGACGGCGAGGACCGGATCGTCCTGGCGGAGGCGGCCTACGTGCCCCGCGGCGGCGCCGAGCCGCAGCTCTACGATTTCGGGCGCAACCTCCACGACCACATCGCGGCCTCGGTCGCCAACATCCTCAGCGACGCGCCGCGCTTCCTCGAGCGCGCAGTGCATTACGACGGGCTGTCGGAAGAGCTGGCGCTTCGGCTGGAGGCGCGCGCCAGGGAGATCGCGATGGCGGCGCTGACCCAGGCCAACCGCGAGGCCCACGCCGCCTGTGCCGCCGACCCCGGCGGGTCCCACCGCTGGAATTTCGGACTCTACGTCTACGCCGAGGCCGTACCGCCGGCCGGGGACGCCTTCCCCGCAGACGATGCTTTGCCGGCTTCGTCGGAGGCCGAGGCGTGAGAACGCCGCCGGGGCAGTCGCGAGAGGCGCAGCACGAGGTTCGGTCGTCGCGTCCACGCGTTCCGGGACCAGGCGCATGATGCATCGCGCCGCCCCCACCCGCCGCCTCGTGCTGCGGCTGCTCGCCGGCGCCGCGCTGATTCCGGTGCGCGCGGTGCCGCAGGAGGCGCCGCGCGACCAAGGAATCGGCGGCACCGGGGCGCGTCCCGACGACATCCCGGGTGAGGGTGACCGCGGCATCGGGGGCACGGGGGTGATCGGCACGATCCGCCGCTTCGGCTCGATCGTCGTCAACGACCTGCGCATCGCCTATCCCGACGACGTCAACGTGCGCATCGACGGGGTGCCGGCGCACGCCGCCGACCTGAGGGTCGGGCACGTGGTCCACGTCGTTGCCCACGCCGACGCGGGCGGCCTCGCGACACGGCGGATCGACGTGACGCGCGAGGTGGTCGGGCCGGTGGAATCGGTGCGCGGCGGGAACCTCATGGTCCTCGGCCAGCGCATCGCCGCAGCGGGAATCGCCGGGCGCTGGGCGGTAGGCGACCGGGTCGCGGTGTCGGGCCTGCGCAGGCCGGACGGCGGCGTCGTCGCCAGCCTGATCGAGAGGCAGGCGGACGGCCCCGCCCGCGTCGCCGGCCCGGTCCGCCGCGACCGCGACGGGCACTTGGTGATCGGGCACCTGCGGCTCGCGGGCGCCGACACCCTGCCCGTCGGCCGCCGGGCCGCGGTCGCCGGCGAGGCGACGGGCGGCGTGCTCAAGGTAGCGCGCGCGAGCGACACCCTGCAATTCCCGCCCGGCCTGAGCCGGGTCTCGGTTGAGGCCTATGTCGGCCGCAGTCGAGGCGGTATGACGCTCGGGTCCGGCCTCGAGGTGGCCGGGCAGCCGGATGCCGCGGTCCCGCGTCGCGGCAGCGTCCGCGCCGTGCTCACGACGCGGCCGGCCGCCGACGGGCGCCTCACCGTCGAGGCGCTGCGCCTCGACGACCGCGGCACCGGGCCGGACCGAAACCTGCTCTTCGAACGCGCGCCGGACCGGATCGACGGCCGGGGCCTGCCTGGCCGCGGGCCGGACGGATTTCGCGAACGCGGCGGTCTCGGAGCCGGCAACGGACCGGGGAACGGGCCTGGCAATGGAGCAGGTGGCGGGTTCGGCATCGACACTCGGACGGGACCGGGCGGGTTCGGCGGCGGCCGTGGCGGACCCGGAGGCTTTGGAGGTCCCGGAAGCGTTGGGGGTCCCGGAGGCTTCGGCGCTCCGGGCGGCGGCCTGGGGGGCTTCGGCGGACCCGGTGGATCGGGTGGACCAGGCGGCGGGCCAGGCGGGTTCGGCGGCCCCGGGGGCGGCCCCCGGCGTTGAGGCCGGAGCCCAGCCCTCGGCACCGCCGGCGGGCTTCCGCGAGGTGAGCCGCCTGAACAACGGGGCCGGCGAGGATCCATCCGGCGAGGCCCCACGCTCTGCCCGATGCAGCTTGCCCTCGACGGCTTCAAATCCGTCGACGACGTGCACGGCTACACCCCGGGCGACCGGGTTCTGCCCGACGTCGCGGCGGAACTGCTGGCCGCGCGGGCTCGGGGGTCGGCGGCCTGAGGCGCGCGGGGCCGGCGGCATCCTGCAAGGCAGGCGCCCTGCTGACGGCGGGCGCCCGCCGTGCAAGATGCTGCCCGGATCGCTGAGCGGCGGAGCATGCCATGACGGCCACCACGACGGCCACGATGACCCAGGCCGAATACTGGAACGGCGCGGTCGGCCAGCGCTGGGCGCGCAGCCAGGGCGTGCTCGATTCCGTGTTCGCGCCGCTGACCGAGGCACTGTTTTCCGCCGCTGCCCTGCGACTGGGCGAGCGCGTCCTCGACGTGGGCTGCGGCTCGGGCGCCACGGCGCTGATCGCGGCCGAGGCGGTGGGGGCGACCGGCCGGGTCGTCGCCGCCGACCTGTCGGAGCCGCTTCTCGCCGCGGCGCGGGCGCGGCCCCTGCCGGCCGGCGCCGCGCCGGTCGACTTGATCGTGGCCGACGCCGAGACGCATGATTTCCCCGCCGCGGCGTTCGACCGGGCGATCTCGCGCTTCGGCGTGATGTTCTTTTCCGATTCGCGCGCCGCCTTCGCCAACCTCCGCAGGGCGCTGACGCAGCAGGGACGCCTGAGCTTCCTGTGCTGGCAGGCGATGGCCGACAACCCCTGGGTCACCGTGCCCCGCGCGGCGGTGCTGCCACTGGTGCCGGACGCGAGCCCGCCGGACTTCTCGGGCCCCGGCCCGTTCCGCTTCGCCGACGCGGACGCCCTGCGCCGCCTGCTCGCCGAGGCTGGCTTCTCCGACGTCGCCGTCGCGCCGGTGGTGCGCGACCTCGTGTTGGGACGCGCCGCCGACGGCTCGGCACGCGCCGCCGCCGAGGCGGCGGCCGCCGTCGCGGTCGAACTCGGCCCGGTCTCGCGCCTGCTGCGCGACGCCGAGCCGCCCCTGCGCCAGGCGGCGCTCGCGGCGGTCACCGAAACCCTGCTGCCCTACGCGAAGGACGGCGCCGTGCACCTCGCGGCCGGGTGCTGGCTCGTCTCGGCGGGCTGAGGCGCATCGGCTCCGCCGCCCCTCGTCGTCTGGGGAACCGATCAGCCGCGGGCGGCGGTGACGGCCAGCTCCGGCTTGTGGTTCAGCGTCTGGAACACGACGCAATAGCGCTCGGTGAGCTTGAGCAGCTGGTCGAGCTTCTCCTGCGGCGCGTCGGTGTCGAGGGAAAACGCGAGCCGGATCGCGCGAAAACCCACCGGCGCCTCCTTGTCGACGCCCAGCGTCCCGCGGAAGTCGAGGTCGCCCTCGGCGCTCACGGTGCCGGCCCGCAGGGGGATCTCGAGGGCGGTGGCGACGGCCTTCAGCGTGACGCCGGCGCAGGCGACCAGCGCCTCGAGCAGCATGTCGCCCGAGCACAGCTCGGCGCCCGAGCCGCCGGTGGCCGGGTGCAGGCCGGCCACCGCCAGCGCGCGGCCGGTCTCGACCTTGCAGGCGATCGACGTGTCGTCGAGAGAGCCCTTCGCCCGCAGGGTGATGACGGCGGCGTCGGGGGTGTTGCGGTACTGGTCCTTCAGCGGGGCCTGAAGCGCGCGCAGCGTGGTGGCGTCCATCGTCGTCTCCTCCATCGTAGGTCGTCGTCGGTCGCGGTTAGCGGGAACTGCCCCACGGCTCAACCGGTGCCGCCTGCTACCACCAGTTCCCGGCGGGCGCCGCGGCGGACTGCGCCTCGGCGGGGCGGAGCGAACGGTCGAGCGCGGCCAGGATCGCGCGGGCCGCAGCCTCGCTCTGCGACGAGGCGGGGTCGCGCGGGCGTGGGCTTCCGAGCCGCACCGTCTCGTCGAGGCGGCCGGGCTTGGGGCGCATCACCACGGCGCGGTCGGCGAGCGCCACCGCCTCGCCGACGTCGTGGGTGACGATGAGGATGGTCGGGCGCGTCTCGGCCCAGAGGGCGAGCAGGTGCCCGTGCAGGTCCTTGCGGGTGAAGGCGTCGAGCGCCGAGAACGGCTCGTCGAGCAAAAGCACCCGCGGGCGGGCGACGAAGGCGCGGGCGATCGAGACCCGCTGCTGCTGCCCGCCCGACAGGTCGCGCGGCCAGCGCGTCGCGTGCTCGGCCAGCCCCACCCGCTCCAGCGCGTGGGCGATGCGGGCGCGGCGCTCGGGCCGGCGGACCCCGTCGAGGCCGAAGCCGACGTTGTCGGCCACCGCGAGCCAGGGCAGCAGGCGCGGCTCCTGGAACACCAGGCCGACGCTCGCGTGGGGCGCGGCGATGCCCTCGCCGTCCAGCGTGATCGTGCCGGCGCTGCCGCGGTCGAGGCCGGCGATCAGGCGCAGCAGGGTGGTCTTGCCGCAGCCCGAACCGCCGATCAGCGCGACGACCTCGCCGGCCTCCACCGACAGGTCGACGCCCGCGAGCGCCTGGGTGCCGTCGGCATAGGTCTTGGAGAGGCCGCGGATGTCGAGCACGTCGGGGTCCGGATCGCGTTTCGCCTGTCGCGTCCATGCCATAGGGCGCCGCGCGCCGCCATGCTACGCCACGGCTCCGTCCGCCGCTGGGAAGGCGCACCCATGATCCGGCTCGGCCTCGCCGCCCTCCTCGTCCTCTCTGGCCCCGTCGGCGCCGCCGACCTGCACGCGCGACCCGGAGCGGGCCGGTTCCTGGCGACCTGCGAGGATCTTGGGCGGTTCTGCGACGCGACCGCCTGCGGCCGCGACCAGATCGACGCCGCGCTCGGCTGCCGCGCCCTGTGCCCGAGTTCGGTCGTCCTCGCGGTCGTCCCGGCCGCCTGCCCGCTGCCGGGCGTGGTGCTGCGCCGGCGGGGGTGAGGGTCCACACCTCCCTCCACACGATCGCGTCTCCGCCGGAACGGCCATGCCGCTCGCCGGTTGTCGTGCGATCGAATGCCGCGACGCACCATCGCGTCGAAGAACCGGACGACGCCGATGCCCGAGCCGACACACGACGCGCCCCTGAAGGACCATGCCGCCTGCGGCACGAAGCCGGCGCCGCCCTGCACGCTGGTGATCTTCGGCGCGGCCGGCGACCTGACCAAGCGCCTGCTGATGCCCTCGCTCTACAACCTCGCCGGCTCGGGCCTGCTCGATCCGGGCTTCACGATCCTCGGCGTCGATCACAACGACGGCAGCGACGAGGGCCTGCGCACCGAACTCACCACCTCGATGGAGACCTTGAGCAAGGACCCCGGCTCCGAGTTCCACGCCGACCGGATCGACCCGAAGAGCTGGGGCTTCATCCGCGAGCGCATCCACTTCCTCAAAGGCGACTTCGAGGACGCCGGAACCTTCGAGGCGCTGAAGGGCAAGGTCTCGGGCAACGTGGTGTTCTACCTCGCGGTGGCGCCGCGCTTCTTCGGCAGCCTCGTCGACGGGCTCGGGCGAGCGGGCCTGCTCAAGCAGGCGGACGACGCCTTCCGACGGGTGGTGATCGAGAAGCCGTTCGGCTCCGACCTCGCCTCCGCCAAGGCTCTGAATGCCCAGATCCTGAAACAGGCCGACGAGAGCCAGTTCTACCGGATCGACCACTTCCTGGGTAAGGAGACCGTGCAGTCGATCATGGCGTTGCGCTTCGCCAACGGCATGCTGGAGCCGGTCTGGCGGCGCGAATACGTCGATAGCATCCAGATCACCGCCGGCGAGACCGTGGGCGTGGAGGAGCGTGGCGGGTTCTACGAGCCCACCGGCGCGCTGCGGGACATGGTGCCCAACCACATGTTCCAGCTGCTCTGCATGGTGGCGATGGAGCCGCCGAACTCGTTTTCCGCCGAGGACGTGCGCGGCGAGAAGGCGAAGCTCGCGCAGGCCGTCAAGCCGATCCGACCCGACCACGCGGTGCGCGGCCAGTACGTCGCCGGCACGCTCGAAGGGAAGCCGGTGGTCGGCTACCGGGAAGAGCCGCACGTGGCGAAGGATTCCACCACCGAGACCTACGTCGCCCTGAAGCTCGAGATCGACAACTGGCGCTGGGCCGGCGTGCCGTTCTACGTCCGCACCGGCAAGCGCATGACCGGCCGCCGCACCGAGATCGCGATCCTGTTCAAGCCGGCGCCGTTCCAGCTGTTCGCCGACACGCCGGTGGCCGAGCTGAGCCCCAACGTGATGCGGATCACCATCGACCCCGACCACGGCGCCGGCACCGAGCTGAACGTCAAGGTGCCCGGGCCGCAGATGCAGATCGGCCGGGTGACGATGGGGTTCAAGTACGCCGACTTCTTCAAGAACCAGCCGAACGTCGGCTACGAGACCCTGCTCTACGATTGCATGACCGGGGACGCGACGCTGTTCCAGCGCGCCGACAACATCGAGGCCGGCTGGGCCGCGGTCGAGCCGCTGCTCGAGGCCTGGAAGACTGCCCCGGTGGAGGATTACGCCGCCGGCACCCCCGGCCCGAAGGCCGCCGACGACCTTCTGGCCCGCGACGGCCGGCACTGGCTCGGGCTCGACGGCAAGACCGATTGAAGGCGGATCGACCTCGGGGCCGGTTACGCCGCGGCCGCGCGCGACGACCGACAAAACGACGGTTCCACCCGCATCCTTCCCGAGGCGCTTTCGCGAAGCGGAAACCTCAAGGTGAGGGCGCGGGTAAGTCCGGTTGTTTTGAAGGGTCAGCGCTCGCTGAACGGGTCGCGCGCCTCGTCGGCCTTGATCGCATCCGCGATCTGCAGCCCGGCCTGAAAGAGCAGCAGGCGCGAGATCAACACCATCTCCGGTGTCCCGATCTTGCGGACGATCTCGTGCAGCCTCAGGCAGGCGTCGATCATGGTGTCGTCTGTGGGCCTGTCGTCTATCGCCATCGTGCGGTCTTCGAAGCCCAAATTCGTCGACACAAACTGAACTCACAACGTCGTGTTTCGACCATAGGTTGCGGGTTGCGACAAAAGCGTCTTGTATGCGGAATACCAGAATGCCTGCGGTCGCATGGCCAGTCGGAGGCGACCGTCGATGCAAACCGAGCCCAGCCAGACTCGGCAGGACAACGAGGACCTGAGCCGCCTCGCGGAGGCGCTCGGCGGCACGGTTCCGACGATCTTCGGCGCATCCGCCGTATCACGCGAGATGGCGGCGCTCAGCCAGCTTCTCCGGCTCTGGACCCTGTTGCCCTGCGATGCGAGCCGAGCCGACGCTGTGGAGGCCGTCCGCGGCGTCGCGCAAGCGCGGGGGCGGGGCCGAGCGCTCACGTCGGCGACCGCCGGTTGAGAAAGGCCCGGCGGGTGCCCGCGACGCTCACGTGGATGGACCGGTACATAAAGGCCCCGGCAGCGGACCAAAGCGGCGCGATACCCCACTAGGCACGGCTCGCGAGCCCCGTCGCCATCGCGCGAATCAGCAGGTCGAGCTGGGGGCCTACCACCGCGGGCGGCAGCGCCATCAGGCGCGCGTCGAGGCCGAGCATGACGATGCCGTGCGTCGCCGAGAACAGGCTGCGGGCCAGCAGCACGCGCTCTTGCGCCGAGAGGTCCGGGCGCAGAGCCTGCAATGGCGCCTCGATGCGGTGGAACAGGCGCGCCTGCTCGGCCACGTAGCCGTCCGGCGGGCGGCGCCCGTCCGCGAACTGGTGCTGGAACAGCGCGCGCCAACGCTTCCCGTGGCTCTGTGCGAAGGCAAGGTAGGCTTGGCCCAGCCGGACAAGTTCGTCCGCCGCATCCGTCACGTCGAACCCGCCGCCATCGGACCCGAGCGCGGCCTCGAACAGGGCCAGCGTGCGCAGATTCACCTCCAGGATCAGCGCGTCGAGGTCCGGAAAGGCGCCGTAGATCGCCCCAAGTGCGCAGCCTGCGTCCGCTGCGAGGTCGCGCGCGCGCAGGGCGCCCAAGCCGTCCTCGGAGATCCGACGCTCGGCCGCTGCGATGAGCAGTTTGCGCAAGGCAGCACGGCGTGCCTCCGCTTTCAACGGCTTCGCGTCGGCGTCTGCCCCGGTCACGCCGCGCCTCGCAACAGCAATTTGTACGACGTGCAAAATCGCACTTGAACGCTGTTCATGATCGTGGGACATTCCTGTTGTGAACGATGTTCATACGGCAGGAGCCACACCATGCTCAAGTTGCACAACATCCTGGCGCGGGGGAACGTCGCCCGGGCCACCGAAGACCTCTACGACCGCAACGCCTTGCTGATCCTCGACCAGCAGATCCGCGAGACCCGCGCCGCGCTGGAGCGAAGCCGCCGGGCGCTGGCCCTGGCGATCGCCGGAGACCAGGCCGAGGCCCGCCGCGCCGCCGAGATCGACACCCGGGCCGCCGACCTCGAAGGCCGCGCCGTCGCTGCGCTCGGCGCCGGGCGCGACGACCTGGCAAGCGACGCCGCCGAGGCCATCGCCGAGCTCGAGGCCGAGCGCCGGGCGATCGCGGAAGCCCGCACGCGGTTCGCCGCCGAGGTCGCCCGCATCCGCGCCACCGTCGCCGACGCCACCCGCCGGCAGGCGGAGTTGGAGCGCGGCCGCCGGGTCGCGGGCGCCACCGAGGCCGTGCGGCGCCTGTCGGCGCAGACCGGCCGCGCCGACACGGCGACGCTGCGCGAAGCCGAGGCGACCCTGGCGCGCCTGCGCGCCCTCCAGGCCGAGGCGAGCGACACCGAAGCCGCGCTGTCCGAGCTCGACGGCGCCGACATCACGGAGCGCCTCGCGCGCGAGGGGTTCGGCCCCCGCACCCACCCCACCGGCGGCGACGTGCTGGAACGCCTGCGCCGTAAGGCCGGCCTCGCCCCGGCCGCCTGACTCATCGAACGCCCCAAGCCCCTCCCCCTCCCCCAGCCCATCCTCAGGAGAGTGTCATGAACAACGAGACCACGCAGCATTCCGGCGCCTGGGTCACCTTCACCTATGCCGCGTTCCTCGGCTCGGCCGCGATGGTGGCCTGCGGAATCCTGTTCCTGCCGGTGGACATCTGGATCAAGGGCTACCTCGCCATGGGCGTGGTCATGCTGGTCCAGTCCTGCATCACCGCGACGAAGACGGTGCGCGACGTGCACGAGGGCCGCCGCATGGTGAACCGCATCGAGGACGCCAAGACCGAGCGCCTGCTGATGTCGGTCGGCAAGGACTGACGGGACACGGACCGACGCTTTGCTCGACCCGCGCGGCCCACGGCCGGGCCGCACGGGTCGCAGATCCCTTCGCGCCCCACTCTTTCGCCAGCCGAGACGATCCGATGTCCGACCTCCAAACGAGCACGCCCGCGCCGCGCCGGCGCATCCCGATGCCGGTGAAGGTCGCCTACACCGCCTTCGTGGCCATCCTCGTGCCGACCTACCTGTGGTTCTACGGGCCGACGAACTTCCTGTATTTCTGCGACCAGTCGCTGCTGATCGCCTTGGCCGGGATCTGGTTGGAGAGCGCACTGCTGGTGGCGATGTGCGCGGTCGGCCTCGTCGCGCCGCAGCTGCTGTGGGTGCTCGACTTCGCCGGCACCGCCGTCGGCCGGCCGATCACCGGGATGACCGCCTACATGTTCGATGGCAGCACATCCCTATTCCTGCGCGGCCTGTCGGGCTTCCATGGCTGGCTGCCGTTCCTGCTGATCTACCTGGTCGGCCGGCTGGGCTACGACCGCCGCGCCCTGCCGACCTGGACCTCGCTCGCGGTCGTCACCCTGCTGGTGTGCTTCTTCCTGATGCCGCCGCCGAACCCCGATGCCGGCCTGACGCCGGTCAACATCAACTACGTCTGGGGCATGAGCGACCGCGCGGCGCAGACCTGGATGCCGGCCTGGGCGTGGCTCGCGGGCCTCGTGGTCGGCCTGCCGACCCTGCTGTTCCTCCCGACGCACCTCGCCCTGCGCCGCTGGACGCCGGCGGTCGCCTGAGCGACGCTGCCGAAACCCAACATCTCCACGATGTCCCCGACCCGGCCCCTCAGGATGAGGGCGAGGGGGCGGATGAACCATCGGCCGCGCCCGGCAGCAGCGTGATCACCGTCTCCGTCGCGGCGTCGATGGCGGAGCGGGAATAGAGCAGCGGGCGGTAGCCCCGCCGGGACCAGGGTTCGGCGTGGTCGGCGGCGTGCGGGCTGTCCGGGTGGCCCGACTGGCCGGGGGCGTTGACGAACAGGCCGGCATCCCAATCGCCGACGTCGAGCACCATCCGGAACGAGGCGCCGTGCGTCATCCGGAAGGCCTCGGGATCGTATTCGGCGTGCATCACGCAGGCCCCCGAACCGCCCATCGGCAAAGGCGGGATGTCGGGTCTCACAAAACCCGTCGCGGCGAGCGGGTGCGTGAATAGGGCGTGGTGCAGGCAGCCCCAGGCCCAGGTCGCCGGATCGGAGCCGAGGCGGGCGGCGCAATCCCGCCACGCCGCCGCCAGCGTCCGCTCCACCAGGGCGTCACGCTCGGCCCGGTCGAGGGGCGGGCGCGGGTCTTCCAGGCGGTCGAGCAGGGCTTGCGCGTCACCCGGCGGCAGCAGGCGGCGGGTGTCCGGGTCGGGGACGAGGGCCTGGAGCAGGGCCGGGCGCAGGTGGTGCACCCAGAACACCTCGACCAGGGCGGCGGCGCCCGAGGCCGCGTGCAGGTGCCCGTCGAAGGTCTCGAGCAGGGCGGCACCGAGGCGGGCCTCCGCCTCCGCTGGGGCGGCGAGCGTCGCGGCGAGGTGCGCGAGCCGCAGAGCCGGCTCGGAGACGTCGTCGCCCTGGAGCGCCTGCGAGTCGGCGAGCCCGTGCTCGGGCTGGTGCGCCAGCACCGTGCGGATGCGGCGCGCCCGCCACGGCTCGTGCCACTCGAACCCGAGTTTGCGCGCCTCCGCCGGGTAATCCTCGGGCAGGTTCATCTCGTTGGCCGAGTAGACGAAGCCGGCCTCGGGATCGATCCGGCTCGGCAGGGCGGCGGCCTCGTGGAACCCAGCCCAGGCGTAGCGCCCGTCGCCCGGTACCGGCAGCAGGCCGTCCCAGTTCGGGCGGATCGGCGCCTTGCCGGCGGTGAACCACGCGATCCGTCCGTTCACGTCGGCGTAGACCTGGTTGACGGTGGGCGCCGACCAATGCCGCAGGGCCGCGCCGAAGGCCTCGGGCGTCGCCGCGTCGAGATAGCCGAGGCTGGCGAGGTAGGCGGCGGTCCCGGGCTCGGACCAGACCGTGCGGACGGCGAAGGCGGTCTGTGTCGCGGCGTCCTCGCAGATCACCGGGCCGTGGTGGGTGAAGCCGAGGGTGACCTCCTCGTCGGCGCCGCCCCGCACGGAGATGCGCTCGCGCAGGCGGGTGATCGGCGCGAAGCCGCCCTCGAACCGGAACCGGTCCGGGTCGTCGGGGTCGAGGGCGAGGACGAACAGGTCCTCCTGGTCGAAGGGCGCGATGGTCAGCCCGAAGGCGGCGGTCCCGTTGTGGCCGATGCTGATGCCGGGCAGCGCCGGCTCGCCGGCCCCGATCACGTCGAGGCCGGGCGCGGTGAGGTGGACGACGTAGCGCAGCGACGGCAGCGCGTAGGCGCGGTGCGGGTCGCTCGCCAGGATCGGCCGCCCGGTGGCGGTGCGGGACGGCGCCACCGCCCAGTTGTTCGAGCCATCCCCCGGCGGCTCGGGCGCGTCCGCGGCCCGCTGGCGGCCGACCTTCCCGTGCGCGTCGACGTGAGTCCAAGCCCAGGCCGCGTCGCGGGTGGCGGCCAGCCGTGCCGGGTCGAACCCCACCGGCGCGGTGGCGAGGCGGAGCACGTCGAGGAGGTCGTCCGGCCACCGCGCCGGGTCGAGGTCGCCGAGCGGCATCGTCGCATGCGGTGGGCTGAGACCCTTGCGCAGCGCGTCGGTCTCGGCGTCGGCCCTGGCTAGCACCCGGGCGCGGGCGACCTCGGAGGGCACGTTGCGCACCAGCGCATGGCTACGGATGCGGACCACGTCCTCGGACGCCCACCGGTTCGGGCGCGTCTCCATGGCGGAAAATTCCGGCGGCAGCAGGTCGGGCCGCGCCTCCGTCAGGGCGACGTAGGCGTTCAGGCCGGCGACGAAGGCCTCGACGATGGTCCTCATGCGCGGATGCCCGTAGGCCGCCCACTCGGCCGCCATGTCGCCGCGATACAGGAACAGCCGCGCCGCACGGTCCTGCGCGAGGTAGCCGGGCCCGAAGTCGGCGGCGAGCAGCCCGAGCCCACGCTTGCGCCACAGGTCGAGCTGCCACAGCCGGTCGCGGGCCGCGTTGAACCCCTGGACGCGAAAGGCGTCGTCGGCGCTCGCGGCGCGGATATGCGGCACGCCGTGCCGGTCTATCCGGATCTCGGCGGGCGCGGACAGGCCCGGGAGGGGGAAGGTGGTCACGCGCGTTTCCCTTGCGCCACCCCGTTCAGAGATGGCGTCGCAAGCAACGCGGAGCGCCGCCATCTGCGCGCATCCCCTCGCCCCGCCTGCGGGGAGAGGGCCGCGACGACCTCGTCGTCGGCGCGGCGAGGCGACAGCCGAAGGTGAGGGGGCTTCGACGGAAGAGACTTCCTCGGCACCTCCCCCTCACCGCCGCTTCGGCTTCGCCTCCGCTTCCCGGCTGCACAAGGTGCAATTGGGCCTCTCCCCGCGTGCGGGGAGAGGGGACGGGCGCATCTCTCGGGCATGGGAAATCTGGCAGTGGCTGGAGAGACGTGTGCGACACCGGTCTGCAAAACCCTCACAAAGCCACCTCGATCAGGAACGGCCCGCGGCGGCCCAACGACACCCGGAACACGTCTACGAAGTCGGCTAAGTTCTCGACCCGGCGGGCCTCCACGCCGAACCCTTTGGCGAGGCTGACCCAGTCGATCGCCGGGTCGTCGAGGGTCAGCATGCCGATCGCCTTCGGGCCGGGGTTGGTGGCGCCGACGTTGGTGAGCTCGTGGCGCAGGATCGCGTAGGAGCGGTTCGACCAGATCAGCGTCACCACGTCGAGGCGTTCGCGCGCCTGGGTCCAGAGCGCCTGGGCGGTGTAGAGCGCGCTGCCGTCGGCCTGCAGGGAGATCACCTTGCGATCGCGGCAGGCGACCGCGGCCCCCGTCGCCATCGGGATGCCCAGCCCGATCGCGCCGCCGCCGAGTTGGAGCCAGCTATGGGGCGCAGCCGCGTGCGTCTGCCCGAAGAAGTTGCGCCCGGTGGTGATCGATTCGTCGCAGACGATCGCACCCTCGGGGATCAGCGCGCCGAGCACCTGGCTGATTGCGGCGTCGGCGAGCGCGCCGGAGGTCGGCAGCTCCGGCCGCGGCCCGGCGGACGGCGCCATGCGGTCCGGCGCGACCTCCGCCGACGCGCCGACGGCCTCGGCAAGCCGCTCCAGTGCCTCGATCTGGTCCTCCTCCGGGTGGGCCAGGACGATGGTCTCGGCGTCGGGCGCGCTGAGCAGGCTCGGCTTGCCGGGATAGGCGAAGAACCCGACCGGCGGCGTCGCGCCGACGAGGATGACGTGGCGGAAGGGCGCCAGCGTCTCGATCGCGGCGTCGATCGGGTAGGGCAGGCGCTCGATCGGCACCGTGCCGGCGCCGCGGTCGATGCGGGCGTTGGCGGCCATGGCCAGCAGCGTCGCGCCGGTCTTGTCCGCGATGCGCGCGGCGATGTGGCGGCCCTCGCCGCGCACCGCCCGGTCGGAGAGGTGCAGCACCACCGGCGCGCCCGAGGCCAAGGCCGCGACCGCGCGCTTCAGCGCGTCGTCGCCGGCCCGCGCACGCTCGGGGATGGCGGGCACGGGGGCGACGCCGGTGCCCGGGTTCCAGGCGGTGTCGGCCGGCAGGATCAGCGTCGCGATCCGCCCCGGCGCGGTCCGCGCCGCGGCGATCGCGTCGGCGCCGTCGGCGGCGATGGCCTCCGCGGTCGTGCCCATGCGCAGCCAGGCCGAGACCGGCCGGGCGAAGCCCTCGATGTCGGAGGTGAGCGGCGCGTCGTGGATGCGGTGATAGGTGGCGTGCTCGCCGACGATGTTGACGATCGGCGAGCGGGCGCGGCGGGCGTTGTGGAGGTTGGCCAGTCCGTTGGCGAGGCCCGGGCCGAGATGGAGCAGGGTCGAGGCCGGCTTGTCGGCCATGCGGGCGTAGCCGTCGGCGGCCCCCGTCGCGCCGCCCTCGAACAGGAACAGCACGCAGGCCATGCCCTCGACCCGGTCGAGCGCCGCCACGAAATGCATCTCGGAGGTGCCGGGATTGGTGAAGCAGACCTCGACGCCCCCGGCGACCAGGGTGCGGACCAGGCTCTCGGCGCCGTTCATCGTCTCTGTCAACGCGCTCTTCCCTCGTCTCGCCGTCCGGCGCCGCACGGCCCGGAGGCGCCATCGTGGCGCCGCGGAATAGGGCGGCGCAAGGCCTGGGCGCAACACCGCGCGGCACGCGCATCGCAACCTGCGATCGAGGATGCGGTCCCGTCGGCACCCGGGCGTTGGCGCGGGACTTGCCCGTGCCGGGATCCCCCCGCCCACCGCATGAGAAGCCCCACGATGATCGGCCGAACGCTCGCCGCCGTCACGCTGACCACCGCGCTCGCCGCCCCGCCGGCGTCGGCCGAGAGCGTCCTGCGCATCGCGATGACCGCGACCGACGTGCCCACCGCGACCGGCATGCCCAACAACGGCTTCGAGGGCATGCGCTTCCTCGGCTATCCGATCTTCGAGGGGCTGGTGCAGTGGGACCTGACCCGCACCGACAAGCCGGCTGGTCTGATGCCGGCGCTCGCCACCGCCTGGGAGCAATCCGCCGAGGACAAGCGGATCTGGACCTTCCACCTGCGCGACGGCGTGCGCTTCCACGACGGCGAACCGTTCGATGCCGACGCGGTGATCTGGAACCTCGACCGGTACTTCAAGAACGACAGCCCGCAATTCGAAGCGCAGGGCGCGGGCATCTCCCGCGCCCGGGTGCCGATCATGGGCAGCTACAAGAAGCTCGACGCGCGCACGATCCAGATCACCACCACGCAGGTGGCCTCGTACTTCCCCTACATGGCGGTGTACCTGCTATTCACCTCGCCGCAATCGTTCGAGAAGGCCGGCCGCGACTGGGCCAAGGTGCAGGCGGTGCCGGCGGCCGGCACCGGGCCGTTCAAGCTCACCAAGGTGACCCCGCGGGAATCGGCGGATCTCGCCCGCAACGACGGCTACTGGGATAAATTCCGGATGGCGAAGGTCGACAAGATCCGCCTGATGCCGATCCCCGAGGCGAACGCCCGGATCGCGGCGTTGCGCGCGGGCCAGGTCGACTGGATCGAGGTGCCGGCCCCCGATGCGATCCCGTCGCTCAAGGCCGCGGGCTTTGCCGTCACCACCGGCGTCTACCCGCATGTCTGGCCGTGGATCTTCAACGTCGGCGCGACGAACAGCCCGGTCAAGGACGTGCGCGTGCGCCAGGCGCTGAACTACTGCGTCGACCGACCCGCGGTGGTCAGCTTCCTCAACGGCACGGCGGAGGCCGCCAGCGGCTGGTTCAACGATGGCAACCCGGATTTCGGCACCCCGAAGAACCGCTACGTCTTCGATCCGAAGAAGGGCAAGGCGCTGCTCGCCGAGGCCGGCTACACCGCCAAGAAGCCTTTGTCGCTGAAGATCATGATCTCGGCCTCGGGCTCGGGGCAGATGTCGCCGATGCCGATGAACGAGTTCATGCAGGAGAACCTCAAGCAGGCCTGCGACGTCGACGTGTCGTTCAACGTGGTCGAGTGGCAGATCCTGCTGAATTCCAGCCGCGCGCTGCCCGACGCGGCGAGCCTCCAGGGCTCGAACGCCCTCAACGTCTCCTCGCCGACGTCGGATGCCGGCGTGATGGTGCGCTATTTCGCGGCCGACCGCTTTCCCCCGAACGGCTTCAACTTCCCGAACTGGACCGACGCGACCTTCGACAAGGCCCTGAAGACGCTCGCCGAATCGAGCGACCCGGCCGAGATCTCGGCCGCCACCAAGGCCGCGCACGAGCGCCTGGTGGACGACCCGCCCTGGCTCTACGTCGTCCACGACCTCAACCCCCGCGGCATGAGCCCGAAGGTGAAGGGGTTCGTCTCGCCGCAGAGCTGGTTCGTCGACTTGACGCTGGTGAGCATGCCGTAGGGATTTCGAACGACGCGACGACGTTGTCCCGGACGCCCGCAGCGCCAACGGAGGGTGATCCGGGATCCAGCGAACGAAAGTGCCGCGTCAGCGGCTCGATACCCGGCGCGGCGAGAAATTCGGACGCTTCGCGACGTGATCATGCTGGACCCCGGATCGGGTTCCGCTCCCGCTCCACCCGTCCAGGGAAACGCGCGCCTCCTGCAGTGCAAGACGACGAAGAGGACGACGGTGTCAGGCATCTTGACGGATACGGGCGACGACCTCGCCGACCTTTCGGCGACCGAGCTCGCCAAACGCATTGCCGGCAAAACGGTGTCGCCGGTCGAGGCCGTGGAGGCGATGCTCGCGCGCATCGACGCCCGCGAGCCGAAGCTTCAGGCTTTCACCGAAGTCTTCGCCGACGACGCGCGGCTGGCGGCGGAGGGCGCCGACCGGGCGATCCGCTCCGGCCACGCGGTCGGCCCGCTGCATGGGGTGCCGATCGCGCTGAAGGACCTGATCGACATCAAGGGCCGCATCACCATGGGCGGGTCGGCCGCCCACCGGGCGCGGCGTGCTGACTGCACCGCCACCATCGCCCGGCGCCTGATCGCGCAGGGGATGATCGTGCTCGGCAAGACCCACACGGTGGAGTTCGCCTATGGCGGCTGGGGCACCAACCAGCACCTCGGCACCCCGTGGAACCCGTGGGACCTCGAAACCCCGCGCACCCCCGGCGGCTCGAGTAGCGGCACCGGCGTCGCGGTGGCCGCGCGGATGGCGCCCTGGGGCATCGGCACCGACACCGGCGGATCGGTGCGCCTGCCGGCGGCGTTCTGCGGGTTGACCGGCCTGAAGGTCACCGTCGGCCGGGTCTCGACCCATGGCATCGTGCCGCTCAGCGCGACCCTCGACACCCCCGGCCCGCTTGCCCGCAGCGTCGCCGACGCCGCCCTGCTCTACGCGGCGATCTCCGGACCCGACCCGCTCGATCCCGCGACCCGCGGCATCCTGACCGCCGACCCGTTCCCGACCCTGGACCGCGGCGTGCGCGGCCTGCGCCTCGCGCGGATGCCGGAGGCCGAGCGCACGGGCTGCTCGGCCGAGATGCTTTCCGCCTACGACACCGCCCTCGACGTGCTGTCCGGGCTCGGCGCGGAGGTCGTCGACCTGACGCTGCCGTTCCGGTTTTTCGACCTCGTGGCGATGAGCGGGATCACCAACGCCGAGGCCTACTTCGTCAACGGCGCGCTCGCCGAGGACGCGGCCGCCCCGCTCGGCGACGCGGTGCGCGCGCGCATCCTCGGCGGTCGCAGCCTGTCGGCCCAGGACTACCTCGCGACGCTCCAGCGCCGCGACGCCCTCAAGCGCGACCTCGCGCTCGCCTGGGAGGGCGTCGACGCGATCCTGACGCCGACCACCGAGACCGCGGCGGTGCCGCTGGCGGAGGTCGACGAACTGCACATGCCGTCCCGCTTCACCCGCTTCGCCAACCTGCTCGACCTCTGCGGCCTCAGCCTGCCGAACGGTTTTTCGCGAGACGGCCTGCCGCTCTCCCTGCAGATCGCCTGCCGCGGCTACGACGAGGCCATGGCGTTGCGCATCGGGCAGGCCTTCCAGGGCGCGACGGCGTGGCATCTGCGAGCGCCGACGGGGTTTTGAGGGGGGGGCATCGTTCCTCTTTCCGGACGCTGGTCAGAGCGGCGCGTGTCCGCCCCCGGCGGCCAGCGCGCATCCCCTCGCCCCGCGTGCGGGGAGAGGGCTTGGCCGACCTCGTCGTCGGCGAAGCGAGGCGGCAGCCGAAGGTGAGGGGGTGCCAACGGAGGAGCCTCGTCCGGCACCTCCCCCTCACCGTCGCTTCGGCTTCGCCTCCGCTTCCCGCAGGCACGACGAGGTGCCTGCGGGCCTCTCCCCGCCTGCGGGGAGAGGGGGGTCGATCGGCCCGCCCCCCGAATTCCCCGCTCCCGTCGGCACTTGCCCGGGTCCCGACCGGAAAAGTCGCGCCGCCGTCGTATCCCGTTCAGGGTCGAGGCGTTAAGGCTTGGGCCTCGCCCGCCCCGGAGGACGGACCCGATGCCGCGTTTCCCGACTGCCCTGGCGCTCTTTGCGCTCCTCGCATCCGTGGCCCAGGCCGAGACCACCGCCCAGACGCCGGCCCCGGCGGCGCCCTCCGTCGCCGCCGACCCGGTGCGGCCCGACAAGCCGGCGCACAAGCCGTACCTGACCGGCGCGGGCGTTCCCGACACCGTCCAGATCCTGCCGGCGCCGCCGGCCAGCCACTCGACCCTGGAGGCCGCCGACCGCGCCGCCTTCAACGCGACGCGGGCGATGAAGGGCTCCCCGCGGTGGGAGATGGCCGCCACCGACGTGGCCGAGGGCGCGGCCGCGATCCTGGAAACCTTCGCCTGCGTGCTCGGCACCCGCGTCGACCAAGCCCGCGTGCCGGCGGTGATCACCCTGTTCGAGCGCGCGCGCCTCGACATCGCCGCCGGCACCCGCGGGCCGAAGGTGCATTACCGGCGCCTGCGCCCCTTCGTCGGCAACGAGGCGCCGATCTGCGTGCAGCGGACCCAGGCGCTCGCCGACAGCTTCAGCTACCCGTCCGGCCACGCCACGCAAGGCTGGGCCTACGCCCTGATCATGGCCGCCCTGGTGCCCGAGAAGGCCACCGCGATCCTCGCCCGCGGCCGGGCCTACGGCGAGAGCCGCGTCGTCTGCGGCGTGCACTGGATGAGCGACGTCGCCGCCGGGCGCACCAACGGCTCGGTGATCTTCGCCGCGCTGGTGGGCGACGCCGGCTTCCGCGCCGACTTCGAACGGGCGCGGGTCGAGCTTTCCAAGGTGCTCGCGAGCGAGCGCAAGGCGCCGGACCAAGCCTTCTGCGCCCGCGAGTCCGAGGCGGTGAACGGCCCGGGCCTCGAGTTCTAGATCTGGTGTGCATGGGTCCATTCGCTGCAACCGCAGCGTGCTCGAGGTCGCCCATGCCGGCCTAGTCCGCCCGAATTACGAGGCGCAGTTCATTGCCGAGCCGTCCGTCGTCGTCGCGTCGCGGACGATCCAGGAGCAGGTCGGCACCTACGTCCAGGACCAGGCCAGGATCGGCCGCCTGATCCTCACGCTGACCGGGCGCCACGACACCGTCGCCTCGCGCGTCGACGTGCCGTCGATGGCGACCACCTTCAAGGACGACCGGAACGCCTTCACCGGCCGCGCCGCCGCGAGCTATCTCCTCACCGACCAGTTCGTCCCCTACGTGAGCTACGCGACCTCGTTCGCGCGGCAGCTCGGCCTCGGCCGCAACAACGCGTCCTTCGCGCCGACCCAGGGCGAGCAGGTCGAGGGCGGCATCAAGTTCAACGTGCCGGGCACCAGCGTCTTCCTGAACACCACCGTATTCGACATCCGGCAGACCAACGTGCTGCGCCCCGACCCGGTGTCGCCGCTGATCTTCCAGGCGGCGGTGGGCGAGGTGCGCTCGCGCGGCGCCGAGATCGAGGCGGTGGACAAGTCGGCCCGGGCTTCAACGTCACCGCCGCCTACAGCCACGTCGACATCCGCACCACCAAGAGCCCCGGCAGCCCGGACACGGTGGGGCTCGCCCTGTCCGGCATCCCGGCCAACGCGGTGAAGGCGTTCGCGACCTACGCGATCCCGCCGGGCTTCGACCTCTTCGGCCTCATCTTCGGCGGCGGCGCGCGCTTCGCCGGAACCAGCCCGGCCAACGACGTGCCGGGCACCTTCCGGAACTCCACCGTGACGCTGTTCGACGCCGTGGCCGGCTACGACTTCGCCAAGCTCGACCCGCGGATCGCGGGCATGCGATTTCAGGCCAACGTCACCAACCTGCTCGACCGCAACGACCAGAGCTGCCAGGCGGGCTTCTGCTACCGCGGCCAGCCGCGCCAGGTCATCGCCAGCCTGATCTACCGCTGGTAGACGCCGACGCGGCGCGGCCCGAGACTAGGACCGCGCTCAGGCGACCTGCCGCGAATCCGGCTTCACCCGATACGTCTGCGCCGTGCCCTTCCGCGTGCGCTTGGCCGCGTAGAGCGCCGCGTCGGCGTGGCGCAGGACGGCGTCGCGGTCGTGCGACGCTTCGCTGGACCACGCGATGCCGACCGTTCCCGTCACGCGGGCGATGTGGCCCTGTCCGTCCACGACGATCTCGAGGTCGTGCAGGAGGCGCCGCACCATCCGGTCCAGGTCCGCGCGAGCGAGGTTCTGGGGGACGACGACGGCGAATTCGTCGCCACCCAGGCGCGCCGGAAAATACCGCTCGTAGCCGGCTTTGCGCAGGCGCTCGGCGACGCGGCGCAGCACCGCGTCGCCCGCCGCGTGCCCGAGGGCGTCGTTCACGCCCTTGAAGCCGTCGAGATCGATCAGGAGGACGCCGACGTCGCCGTCGGCGGCCCGCGCCTCGTGCAGCCGCGCATCGAGGACGCGGTGGAACTCGGCCCTGTTGGCCAGCTGCGTCAGGTCGTCGGTGCGGGCCTGGTGGCGGAGCCGCGTCTCCAGCCCGTGCCGCTCGGTGATGTTCTGGATCAAGCCGATGAGGGCGGCGGGCTTGCCCTTGGCCAGCTCGATCTCGCAGGAGCATCGCACGCGCCGGATGTTTCCCTTGGCGGTCACGAGGTCGGCCTCGAGCTCGAACGGCTCGCCGGTATCCAGGGTGCGCATCACCGCGGCCCTGAACGCCGTGCGATCGGGCTCGGGGAAGGCGTCCATGCCGTCGCCGTCCGGCTCGGCGCCGCCGACGGGCAGCTCGTGGATGGCGAAGACGCCGTCCGACCAGGACAGGGACCGCTTCTCGATGTCGTAGCGGTACGATCCCATGTCGGCCATGCGCTCGGCCCGTTTGAACTGGCGACGCTCGCGTTCCAGGCGTTCGACCGCCATCCGGTGCTCATCGGCCACCTCCGCGGCGCGGACGGCGAGGGTCCGGGCTTCGATCAGGGCTTCGGCGACGCAGGCCAGCTCGGTGAGGATGTCGAGGTCGGCAGGCGTCGGCGCGCGGGGCTGCTCGTCGAGGACGCAGAGCGTCCCGACCGTGACCCTTTCGCCGTCGGGGCGCCGGACGCGGACCGGGACGCCGGCGTAGTAGCGGATGTGCGGTGCGCGCGTGACGAACAGGCTCGTCGCGAAGCGCGGGTCGAGGGTGGTGTCGGCGACGATCAGTGGCGCTTCGGTCTCGAACACGATGGGACAGAACGCCTGGGCCCGCTGGGTCTCGGCCGCCAGGGGTCCGCAGCGCGCCTTGAACCACTGCCGCTCCGGGGCGACTAGGGTGATCGAGGACATGCCGGTTCCGAGCATGCGTTGGGCGAGCTTGGCGAGGGCGTCGAACTCGCGCTCGGGCGGCGTGTCGAGGAGGTCGATTTCGGCGAGCGCCTGTTGGCGCAACGCCTCACGCTGTGTGTCCGACATAAGTCCCCTGAAGCCCATGCGCAGCCCCGCTCGGGCGGGGGTGCCGTCCCGTGGGATACGACGACAGGTTTAATCGAGCGTGACGTTACGCAACGTCCCATCGAATTCGGCGATGCCGGAGGCGCCGCCGCACCGGCAGCGTTCGTCGCGATGCCTGTTCGGCCCACCGCAAGGCTTCCGGCCTCGACGGCGCGCGGGCCGCCCCGAGCGGGTGCCCGTCGCCTTCAGCTCGCGAGGCGCATCCCTTGACGCCGCGCCTGGTCGAACGCCTGAAGGTCGAGCGCCAACGCGATGATCTGGCTGCTCTTGAGACGGGCCGGCTCGATCGCGCTTCCGACCCCGTGCTGCAGGTAGACCTCCTCCACCTCCGGTGTCCGCATCGCGCCGCCCATCGTCCAGTTCGGGAACGAGCGCGTCGAGACGTTGCGGGCATCCGCGACGGTCGCACCGGTGTGCCGAGGGTCCCGCGCGATCCGGTTGTAGGTTTCGCCGACCTGCGCGCGATCCCCCTCGAGGATCTGGATGAACCAAGTCTTGTCGAAGATCAGGAAGCCGGTGATCCCGTCACGGCAGTTGTTGCGTTGCGAGGCCGAGACGATGTCGCGAAGGTTCGTCAGCATGGCGCGGTCGCCGCCCGGAACGGTGTTGCGGCTATAGTAAATGAGCTGGTGGATCATCACACTCTCGACTTCGACGGCGTCTATCTCAGTCCCCGGCGCAGACATCCTCGCGTCGGTTCGTATGCATAATGCAGCCGGCCGGGTTTGGTTGTGTTTGGATTGGGCAACGCTCTCGACGGGGATAACAAACCGCTAACGTTGATGCGGTTCATAAATCCTTCCTTCATTCGAACGCACCGCAGACCCTCCGGACTTCTTCAATGACCGCGATGGGCCGGCATGGGCATTTGCCGGAGCGATGGAGCGACCGCCGCAAACCGGGCCTGTGCCCGTGCCTGGTTCACCAATCCGGATCGATGATCCGGGTCCGGGACCGCGGGCGCGCTTTCGGTCTCGGCAGCGATGGCGTGGAGGCCGACATCCTCGACGCGCGAACCGGCGACGAGGCGAAAGCTTCGGCCGCGATCGCAGCCGGCTTCGGACCGGTCGTTCGACGGCAGAGCCTGGAAATGGAAAAGCCCCGTTCGGTTGCAACCGGAGCGGGGCTTCCCAATGACGAGGGGACGGCGTGCATCCCCTCGTGATCCATGCGTGGCCCAGGATCGTTAACGAATGGTTACCGGTCTCGGAGGCCGACAGACGTCGGCATCGCGACACGCCATCCCGTGCCTGCGCGCGTGATCGATGGTACGGCGTTTCGCCGCCTCGACCGCAGAGCCGCGGATGCGGTCTCATGCGTGCATCGCCTTCGCGAAGCCGGACCGTCCGGGGCGACGCACGGGTCGGAAGGATCTGAGATGGCGCGGTGGCTCGACACACCGGAGCGGTATGGGCCCGTCAGCCGTGGATTCCATTGGCTCATGGCGGCGCTCTTCGCGTGGCAGTTCACAGGCGCCCTGCTCTATGTCGGCATCGGCGACACGGCGCTGACGCGCTTCGTCGGGAGCAGCCACTTCACCTTGGGCTTCACCCTGTTCGTCCTCGTGCTGCTGCGTGGCGCTTGGGGGTTGGCGAATCTGCGTCGGCGCCCGCCGCATCCGGGCCGGGCCGGGCGGGCGGCGGTGGCGGGCCATGCGCTGATCTACGCGCTGATGGTGATCGTGCCAGGAATCTCGCTGCTGCGTCAGTACGGGTCCGGCAAGGGGTTCTCCCCCTACGGCATCCCGCTGATGCCGGTTCGCGACGAGAAGATCGCCTGGATGATGATCCCGGGCGACCTGTTCCACTATTGGCTCGGCTTCGTCCTCATGGCGGTCGTCCTCGGCCACGTCGTCATGTCGGTGCTGCACCGCGTGTTGTGGAAGGAAGACGTCCTGGCGCGGATGGCGTGACCGGGACGCCGGGGCCTCAGGCTCGTCCGCGATCCTGCCAGCCCTTCGCGCGGGCGGCCGCGCGCAGCGACGCCGTCGACGGCTCGTACTTCGCCAGGAGCCGGGCCCGGGTCGCCGCGTCCAGCTTGGCCAAGCGGTCCGGGTCGGCGTTGTCCTCGTTGTCGGAGAGCTTCACGAGGATGGCGGGCAGCGAGGCATGCGCGACGATGCCCGCGATGAAGTCGGGATACGGCGTCTCCGCAAGGTTCGACAGCGTGGTGACGCCGTGCACGACCCGCTCGGAGAAGCCCTCGGCCAAGAGGTGGTCGCCGTCGTAGGGCGTGTCCTCGATCACGTCGTGGAGCCAGGCGATCTGAAGCAGCTCGCACACGGTCTCGCCCGAGAGGATGCCGGGGAGGCCGGCGAGCTTCGCGCTGGCTCGGCCGACGACGCGCACGAGGTGGGTGACGTAGGGATCGCCCGCCTTGTCCGTCTGCGTGTCGTGAACGGCGCGGGCGAACGCTTCGGCGTCGCTCGCCGTCCTGCGTAGGGGGCGAAGGAGGAGGGGCCTGGTCATGGCGCCAACCCTACAAGCTTCGCGTCGAGGCTGGCTACGACGAGCGATGGCGACGATCGCACGGCCGTGACGGCGCTCGCCGAGCGCCGTCGGCATCGTATCGCGTGCCGAACGCATCTCGGCGATCGGCCGGCGTCAGGTTCGACGCACGCCGTACCGCTCGGCGAGATCGAGAAGGTGATGGCCGTGGATGGTGCGGTCCGCCCGGTTCACGACGACGGCCAGGAACAGGTCTCCGACATCCGTCCCGATCAGCACCTGATCGAACCGGCCGGCCGCGTCGCGGTAGACGCTGGTCACGTCGAGGATCTCCGTGGCGCGTCCCAGCGGCAGCGCGATCGCGTCGACGTAGGGCCAGACATCGACGACCGCCTCCGCGGTCGCCGTCATGTTCCGCATCGGAGCGGAAAAGCAGGTGGCGAATTCGTCGGCGGAGAGGAGGCGGGTCGCGGCCATCACCTGTTCACGCCTCGCGTCTCGGTGCGGCCCTGACCCTGCCACGTCCGAGCGAAGCGTGACCCGCGCCCTCCGCCCGCCCAACCCGCCGGCGACCGGTCACGAGCGGCTCGCGTTCGCGCGGACGCCGACCATGAAAGTCGCGGTGAAGGTCGTCACGACCTCGAACGGATCGATCGGGCCGCCATGCCCCTCGATCCGGTCGTCGAGCAGCAGGGTGGCGATCCCGTGCACCATCGACCACAGCGCCAGCGTCTCGGCGACGGCGGGCTCGGGCACGCCGGCCGTCAGCACCCCGGCCCGCACCATCGCGAACACCCCGTCGGCCGCCGCCTTCAGCTCGACGTACTGGGGCTTGGCGAGGTCCTTGCCCATCATCAGCCGGAACACCGCCGGCTCCGCCAGGGCGAAGCGCAGGTACATGTGACCGATCGCGGTCACGCGCGCGGTCGGATCCTCCGGAGCGATGGCCTCCTCGTAGAGCGCGCCGAGCCGCTGGAATCCGCCCGCCGCGATCTCGGCCAGCAGCGCCTCCCGGTTCGGGAAATGCCGGTAGGGCGCATTGTGCGAGACGCCCAGCGCCCGCGCCACCTCGCGCAACCCGACCTCGGCGATGCCGCGCTCGACCAGGATGCGCTCGGCCTCGACGCGCAGCGCCGTCTTTAGGTCGCCGTGGTGATAGGCCGAGCCTTTTCCCAGTCCCCGCCGTTCCGCCATCCGCATCGGTCCCGAAATAGTCCGCCACTCATGTTGACGCCGCCAACTTACCCCATATGTTGGCGCCATCAACATGACGACACCAAAGACCGACCCGGCGTAGAACTCAACCCCTCCCGGTGCCGCAGCGGAGGCCGGACGTCCGATCGCCGCGCAGAAGGCGGCGTTCCTCCTCGACATGAACCCGCCGCGCTCGATCCGCGTCGACCGGCTGAACCGCATTGAGGCGATGCTGAACCAGCACGGCGCCGCGTTCGCCGCCGCGATCTCGGCGGACTTCGGCACCGGTCCGGACCTCGTCACGGTCATGGCCGAGATCACCCCGGTGATCGCCGCGGTGCGGCACGCGCGCAAACGCCTCGCGCGCTGGTCGAAGCCCCGCAGCATCGGCGTCGAGATGGCGTGGCGTCCCGGCACCGCGAAGGTGATCCCCCAGCGGCTCAGCGTCGTCGGCATCATCGCGCCCTGGAACTACCCGCTCCAGCTCGCCCTCGCCCCCTCGTCGCGGCGCTCGCCGCCGGCAACCGCGCCCTGATCAAGCCGTCCGAGCTGACGCCCCGCCTGAGCGCTCTGCTCAAGGCCAAGGTCGCCGAGTACTTCGACGCCGACGAGGTCGCGGTCGTGACGGGCGGCGCCGAGGTCGCCAGCGCCTTCTCGGCGCTCCCCTTCGACCACCTGCTGTTCACCGGCTCGACGCCGGTCGGCCGCAAGGTCGCCGAGGCGGCCGCGCGCAACCTGACGCCGGTGACGCTGGAGCTGGGCGGCAAGTCGCCGACGATCATCGATCCGTCGGCCGACCTGACGAAGACCGCCGAGCGCCTGACCTTCTCGAAGTTCCTCAACGCCGGCCAGACTTGCATCGCGCCCGACTACGCGCTGATGCCGTGCGCCATCCAGGCCGGTTTCGTCGAGACCATGAAGGCGGCGATCGCCATGCAATACCCCACGGTCGCGGGCAACGCCGACGACAACACCATCGTCAGCGACCGCCACGCCGACCGCCTGCGCGGCCCGATCGAGGACGCCCGCATCAAGGGCGCGACGGTGGTCACCGTCGGGTCGGCGGGCGACGACCGACGCACCATCGCCCCGACGCTGATCCTCGACGCGACGCCCGCGATCGCGGTGACGCAGGAGGAGATCTTCGGGCCGATCCTGCCCCCATCGTCACCGCCGACACCCTGGAGGCGGCGCTGGCCTTCATCCACGCGCGCGACCGGCCGCTGGCGCTCTACTGGTTCGGCAACGACCGCGCCAAGCAGAAGACGGTGCTCGCCCAGACGATCTCCGGCGGCGTCTGCATCAACGACGCGATGGTCCACTACCTCCAGGAGAAGCTGCCCTTCGGCCGCGTCGGCGCCTCCGGCATGGGCCACTACCACGGCGAGTATGGCTTCAAGACCTTCTCCAAGGAGAAGCCGGTCTTCGTGCAGTCGCGCTTCTCCGGCGCCTCGATGGTCTACCCGCCCTTCACCGGCTTCTCGCGCAGGTTCGTCAACGTCCTGCGGAAGATGGCCTGATCGATCTCGAAACACCCGACGAGGAGAGACGCAATGAAGGCCTACCTGACGAAGTGGGTGCCGCCCCGCGACGACTTCCTGCCCACCATCACCGAGCATGAGAAGGCGCTGTTCCAGCAGCACGGCGAATGGCAGGCGGACTTGCGCGAGCAGCGCCTGATCGTCGCCCACGGCCCGGTGATCGACCCGGCGGGTAGCTACGGCGTGGCGCTGTGGGAGATCGCCGACGACGCCGACATCGCGGCGCTCACGGCCGACCTCACCGACGCCTCGGCCCTCGAGGCGGTCGCCGAACGCCTTCGGACTGGCGCCGCGATCGACATCCTGGTGAACAACGCGGGCTCGACCCTGCCCGGAGGCGTCGTCGGGGCCGACCTCGCGGCGATGGACCGCCTGCTCAGGCTCAACGTCACGGCTCCGACGATGCTGGCTTCGGTCGCCGCCACCGGCATGGCCGCGCGCGGCGCGGGCGCCATCGTCAACATCGCCTCGGCCCTGGCCTTCATCCCGGACCTGTTCCCGGCATCTATTCCGCGACCAAGTCCTACCTGCTGACCTTCTCGCGCGGCCTGGCCGCCGAGGTCGGCCCGCGGGGCGTCTACGTCCAGGCCGTGGTGCCGGCCGCCACCCGGACGGAGCTGTGGGAGCATGCCGGCGCCGACGTGAACCGGATTCCCGGCGTCATGGACGTCGACGCCCTGGTCGACGCCGCCCTGGTCGGGTTCGACCGCAAGGAAGAGGTGACGATCCCAGCGATCCACGACCTGTCGGCCTGGGAGGCGCTGGAGCGCGCCCGCGGCGTGCTGGCGTCTGGCTTCCAACAATCCGAGCCGGCGCCCGCTACCGCCCCTGACGAATGCCCGCCCGAAACCCGTCGGCGGCTCCGGCCGTCGACATCCCGGGCCGAAGGCCCATCCAACTCCCGCCGCAGACGAATCGTAAGGGAACCGTCGTAGGGTCGTGGCGCCGGGCCGTTCGCTCGCGCTAAAGAACTCGAGACGGTGGCGGACGGTGGCGGGCTGATGAGGCGGATGGCGGACACAACGATCGGGACCGCGGCGGCACGCGCCGCGATGCGGGCGGCCCGGCTCGCCTGCGTCGCGGGCTTGGCGCTGAACCTCTCGGCCTGCTTCCGCCCGCTCTACGGGCCGACGGCGTCGGGCGAATCGCTGCCAGCGCTGCTCGCCGGCATCCAGGTCGACGACATCGCGATGGCGCGCGACCAGGAGCGCATCGGGCACTACCTGCGAAGCGAGCTGATCTTCGCGCTCGACGGCTCCGGCCAGCCCGGGCCGAAGCGCTACCGGCTCAAGCTCCAGGGCAGCGAGTCGGTGCAGACGCCGATCGTCTCGACCACCACGGGCCGCGCCGAGGCCGGCACCATCGTCGGCGTGGTCAAGTACAGCCTGGAAAACCTCGACGGCACCAAGATCATCACCGAGGGCGTGGCGACCTCGACGGCCACCTACGACCGCTCGGTGCAGCGCTTCGCCTCCCTGCGCGCCGCCCGCGACGCCGAGATCCGCCTCGCCTCGGTCCTCGCCGACCAGATCAAGACCCGCCTCGCCTCGGTGCTCTCGGCCAAGCCGTGAAGTCGCTTCAGTCGGAGCGCTCCGCCCGGACGCCTCGGCGCACCGGAGACCTCGCGTGACCGCGGTCAAGGCCGGTGAGATCGAGGGGCTGCTGCGGCGCGGGCCGGACCCGCGCACGCCCGTGATCCTGCTGTTCGGCCCCGATACCGGGCTCGTCGCCGAGCGCGCCAAGCAGCTCGCCGAGGGCTTCGTCACCGATCCGGGCGACCCGTTCGCGCTGGTGCGGATCGACGGCGACGCACTCGCCGGCGATCCCGGCCGGCTGGTCGACGAGGCCGGCACCGTCGGGCTGTTCGGCGACAAGCGCGCGATCTGGGTGCGGCCGACGAGCCGCCCGATCGCGCCCGCGGTCGAGGCGCTGCTCAAGGGCGAGATCCATGGCACGCGCATCGTGATCGAGGCCGGCGACCTGGCCAAGGCCGCCCCCTTGCGCACCCTGTGCGAGAAGTCGGCCAAGGCGCTGGCGATCCCGTGCTACGCCGACGACGCCCGCGCGATCGCCGACCTGATCGACCGCACCCTGGAGGGACGCGGCCTGCGCATCGACCGCGACGCCCGCACGCTGCTGGCCGAGAGCTTGGGCGGCGACCGCCGGGCGAGCCTCGCCGAGATCGAGAAGCTCGCGCTCTATGCAGCCGAAAAAGGAAGCGTCGGCCTCGACGACGTCGAGGCGGTGGTGAGCGACGTCGCCGGCAGCCAGCTCAACACCCTGATCGACGCCGCCTTCGCGGGCCAGGGCGACGTGGTGGAGCGCGACATCCGCCGCTTCCGGCACGAGGGCCTCGATCCGTCGGCGATGCTCGGCTCCGGCCTGCGCCACGCCCTGCAGCTGCTCGCCGTCCGAATCGAGGGGGGCGACAAGGCGCCGAGCCTGGTGGT
The DNA here is from genome assembly GCF_008039475.1 of Methylobacterium sp. WL12. Lineage (NCBI taxonomy): Bacteria > Pseudomonadati > Pseudomonadota > Alphaproteobacteria > Hyphomicrobiales > Methylobacteriaceae > Methylobacterium > Methylobacterium sp. WL12. The sequence continues at coordinate 56,014 of NZ_VRUW01000009.1, forward strand.
CGCGAGTTGGCGCGGCCTGCACTTCAAGCGCAAGGGCAGCATCGAGACCCAGCTCGCCCGCTGGAGCCCGAACGCCCTTCGCCAGGCGGTGCAGATCATCCAGGAGGCGATCCTGGCCTGCCGCCGCTCCGATCCGGGGCTGGCCCACGCCCACGCCTCCTCCGCTCTGCTGCGGATCGCGACGCAGGCGGCGCGGCGGCGCTAGAACATCTTCAAGCGCGGTGGACGTCGGCTCGCGTGATGAGAATGCGACCCCACAGCCATCGGCCGACGGCGTGCGCACGAGGCCGGTCAAGCGCGCCGCTCTTCCCTCTCCCCTGTGCGGGTGAGGGGATGCACATCGCCGTGGCGACCAACTCGGGGCACCCCGCAGTCGATTCGGCTACCGCGACCCGGCGGCCCATCACGGCGCACGTGAGCGTGGCAGCCGGTCCAGTCCGAGGCCTCCGGCCACCACGAGGGCCGGCACCACCAGGCACTTCACGTCTTCGATCGTCTCGGCCACCGGTCATCTCCGATCTCACCGCTCAGCGAGTCTCGGGAAGTCAGTGCCTGACCTTCGTCTCGCGCTTGTAGCGCGTGATCGCCGACGCGCAGTCGGGGGAGAGCTTCTTCAGGTTGGCGCGGAAGCAGGCCTCGACCGCCGGGCCGCCGGGCGGATGCTCGCTGCAATGCTCGAGGTAGTCGCCGGTGCAGTTCAGCTTCAGCACCTCGCGCAGGGGGTTCGTCTGCGCGAGCCCGGCGCCGGGAAGCGCGAACAGGCCGGCGGCGAGGAGGGCGGTGCGGAGGCGGGGCATGGGATGTCCGTAGAAGCCAAGGGTCTGCGCCGTCCGCGGTGGCGATCGAAGACGGCCGATAGGTGCGGACGGGTCGAGTGCCTGACGGATGAACCCGGCGCGAGTCTTAAGATCGGTGATCGGCGCGCGAAATCGAGCGGCCGCCGCGCGAGGGCGCGGCTGGCTTCTAAGGAGAGACGCAGGCGTGCTTCAAGGCAAGCGCGCGCTGAAGCCGTCCGAGCGGACGCACAGACAAAAGATTCGGACGCCGCGATAATCCAGCCGCCCGGCCTCGGCGGTCAGCCGGCGTCCGGCACCTGGAAGCGGCGGCACAGATCCTCGAACTCCTGAGCGGTGCCGTAGCGGATGCGGATCTCGCCGGCCTCAGGCGACTTCGCCTTGAGGGTCACGCCAAGGCCCAGCGCCAGGGCGAGGCGGCTCTCCAGCGAACGCACCTCGGCGGTCTTCTCGGTCAGGCCTCGCGGTCGGCCAGGACGCGGCACGTCGTCGGCCTGCTGCTCGGAGGCCGCGATCGCCTCGACGTCGCGCACCGTCAGCCCTTCCTCGACGATGCGCTTGGCCACCAGCTCGGGCGCGCGCACGCCGAGGAGCGCGCGGGCATGGCCGGCGGTGATCTCGGCCGCGACCAGACGCTCCTGCACCTTCGCCGGCAGGTTGAGCAGGCGCAGGGTGTTGGCGAGATGGCTACGGCTCTTGCCCAGGATCTCGGCCAGTTCGCGCTGGGTGTAGGAGAACTCGCTCATCAGGCGCTCGTAGCCCGAGGCCTCCTCGATGGCGTTGAGGTCGGCGCGCTGGATGTTCTCCAGGATAGCGAATTCGAGGGAGGCGCGGTCGTCGATCTCGACCACGACCACCGGCACCTCGTCATGCCCGGCGCGCTGGGCGGCGCGCCAGCGGCGCTCGCCGGCCACGATCTCGAACGTGCCCGGCACCTCGCCGAGTGCCCGCACCACGATCGGTTGGATGATGCCGCGCATGCGGATCGAGGCGGCGAGCTCGTCGAGGTCGGCCTCGCTGAAGCTGCGGCGCGGGTTGCGGGGGTTCGGTCGTAGGAACTCGACAGCGACCTTGCGCTGGGGCTGCACCTTGCCCGCATCGTTGCCCGCATCGCCGAAATCGCCGATCAGGGCTGCGAGCCCACGCCCCAGCCGGGGCCGTGCCACCTCGTCCGCCATTCCGCTCACCCATTCACTCCGTTACGCACGCTTCGTACTCGTCTTCGCAAAACCCCACCCACGCCCCTCATCCTGAGGTGGCGGAGTGCAGCGGAGCCCGCGAAGGAGACTTCCAGGGATCGCCCGCCGCCTGGAGTTCTCCTTCGAAGCCCGCTCACGCAGGCGCCTCAGGATAAGGTCGCCTGATGGGACAGGCGCTTTCCCTCACGCCGCAGCCGGCACCCGGCCCTCCCGCTGAATCACCTCAGAGGCGAGCCGCAGGTAGGCCTGCGAACCCGCGCATTTCAGATCGTACAGCAGCACGGGCTTGCCGTGCGAGGGCGCCTCCGACACGCGGACGTTGCGGGGGATCATGGTCTCGTAGACCTTCTCGCCCATGAAGCCGCGGACATCCGCCACCACCTGCGTCGACAGGTTGTTGCGCGGATCGAACATCGTCAACACGATGCCCTGGATCGTCAGCTTCGGGTTCAGCGCGCCGCGCACCTGCTCAACGGTACGCAGCAGCTGACTCAGGCCCTCCAGCGCAAAGAACTCGCATTGCAGCGGCACCAGCACGGCGTCGGCGGCAGCGAGCGCGTTGATGGTCAGCAGGTTCAGCGAGGGCGGGCAATCGATCAGCACGTAGCTGACGTCGCGCGTGGTGTTCGAATCGCGAAGGCCCTTCAGCACGTTGCGCAGGCGGTGCGCCCGGTCGGGCAGCGAAGCCAGCTCCAGCTCCAGCCCGAGCAGGTCCATGGTCGAGGGCGCCACCGACAGCCGCGGCACGGCGGTCGGCACCACCGCCTGCGCCAGCGAAGCCTCGCCCGCCATCACCTCGTAGGTGGAGACGCGGCGCGCCCGGCGGTCGATGCCCAAGCCCGTCGAGGCGTTCCCCTGCGGGTCGAGGTCGATCACCAGCACCTGTTCGCCGATGGCGGCGAGCGCCGTGCCGAGATTGATCGCCGTCGTGGTCTTGCCGACGCCGCCCTTCTGGTTGGCCAACGCCAGCACCCTGAGTGGCCGCGCCGGAGCCTCGGCCGCAGGATTGGGAATCGCGTCGCTTGTCATGGGGGCCTGGCTGACCTGGGCTCTCGGAGTGACGGATCGGTGCGCGTCGCGTATGCGCGACGGATATCGGATCTACGAGCTTTTGGACGCGAGGGCGGTGACGCGGACGATCCGGGCGGCCGACTCGGTTCGGCTCGGGACAAGCTCGTGACCGACTGTCCACCGCGCCGCGGCATCGGTCAATTCCGCAGCAGCCTCGCGACCCTTCGGAAACAGCCCGGTGGTGCCCGTTTTCAACAGCGGCTCGGTCCAGGCGAGAAGTTGGTCAAGGGGGGCGAGTGCCCGGGCGCAGACCACGTCGACCCCGCGATGATCGCTGATCACAGCCTCGATCCGGGCATTGTGTACCCGCACCGACGCACCGGTGACCCGCGCCGCCTCGGTGAGGAAGGCGCATTTGCGCGCGTTGCTCTCGACCAAATCCACACGGATGCCTGGCGGCCCGGCGATCGCCAGGATCAACCCTGGAATGCCGGCGCCGGACCCGAGATCGAGCCACGTGCGCGCCTCCGGCATCAAATCGAGCAGCTGCAGCGCGTCGGCGATGTGCCGCGTCCAGACCTCGGCCAGCGTCGCCGGCCCGACGAGGTTCTTGATCGTCTGCCAGCGCACCAGCTGCGCCACGTAAAGATCGAGCTTTTGCGCTGTTTCACGTGAAACATCCGCCGTGGCGAGGACGCTGTCGCGATCGTTCGAGCCTGCCATCAGGCGCCCACACCGGTCGTATCGCCCCGCCGCGCGTGCGCCGCCAGCAACGTCAGTGCCGCCGGGGTGACACCTTCGATCCGCGCCGCCTGGCCCAACGTGCCAGGCCGCACGGTCTCGAGCTTGATCCGCATCTCGTTGGAGAGCCCGGCGATCCGTCCGTAATCGAGGCGCACGGGCAGACGCACCGCCTCGTCGCGCCGGAAGGCGGCGATGTCGGCGTTCTGGCGGTCGAGGTAGACGGCGTAGGTGGCGTCCGTTTGGAGCCGTTCGGCGATGCGCGGGGAGACGGCGTTCAGCTCGGGCCAGACCGCCGCGAGCCGGGGCCAGTCGAGATCAGGGTAGGACAGGAGCTGGAACGCGTTGCGGCGGATGCCGTCCTGGTTGAGCGCGACGCCGTAACATTGCGCCTGGGTCGGCGTCAGGCTCAATGCGTCGAGCCGAGCCCGCACGGCCGAGAGTTCGGCCTGCGAGGCGGAGAAGTGCGCCGCCCGCCGGGTCCCGACGCAGCCAAGCGCCTGCCCACGCGGGGTCAGCCGCTCGTCGGCGTTGTCTACCCGCAGGGAGAGGCGATACTCCGAGCGCGAGGTGAACATGCGGTAGGGCTCGCTTACCCCATGGGTGACGAGGTCGTCGATCATCACGCCGAGATAGGATTCCGCCCGGTCGAAAGTCGTGACCGCTGCGCCCCCGGCAATCCGCGCGGCATTGATCCCGGCAACCAGCCCCTGCCCCGCCGCCTCCTCGTAGCCGGTGGTGCCGTTGATCTGTCCGGCGAGCAGCAGGCCCGGCAGGCGCTTGGCTTGAAGCCCGGCATCGAGCTCGCGCGGGTCGACATAATCGTACTCGATGGCGTAGCCCGGCCGCAGGATCCGCGCCGCCTCCAAGCCCGGGATCAGCGCGATGAGCCGATGCTGCACGGCCTCCGGCAGCGCGGTCGAAATGCCGTTCGGGTAGATCGTCGGGTCGTCGAGCCCCTCCGGCTCCAGGAAGATCTGATGGCCCTCGCGATCGCCAAAGCGTACCACCTTGTCCTCGATCGAGGGGCAGTAGCGCGGGCCGCGGCTGCTGATCCCCCCGGAATACATTGGCGATAGGTGCAGGTTGTCGCGGATCAGGTCATGGACGGCTTGCGTCGTGCGGGTGATGCCGCAGCGAATCTGCGGGTTGGTGATCCGATCGGTCAGCGCAGAGAACGGCACAGGCTCGGCGTCGGCCTCCTGCATCTCCATGGCCGACCAGTCGATCGTGCGGCCATCCAGCCGCGGCGGCGTACCGGTCTTCAGGCGGCCGAGCCGGAAGCCGAGACGGTCCAGGGTCTGCGCCAGCCCAATTGCCGGCGCCTCGCCGACGCGGCCAGCCGGAATCTGGACCGGGCCGATATGGATCAGCCCGCGCAGGAACGTGCCGGTGGTGAGCACCACCGCGCCGCAGCGGAGCCGCCGCCCGTCACCGAGAACGATGCCGGCGACGCGGCCGTCGCGAGCCGTCAGATCCTCGCAAGCGCCCGCGAGCACCGTCAAGTTTTCGGTTTCGGCGACCGCCGCCTGCATCGCCGACCCGTAGAGCTTCCGGTCGGCCTGGGTGCGGGGGCCACGCACCGCCGGCCCCTTTCTCCGATTCAGCAGCCTGAACTGGATGCCGGCCGCATCCGCCACTCGGCCCATCAGGCCGTCGAGGGCATCCACCTCGCGCACGAGATGGCCCTTGCCGAGGCCGCCGATCGCCGGGTTGCAGGACATCGCGCCGACGGTCGCCGCATCGTGGGTCACGAGCGCCGTGCGGGCGCCGCACCGCGCGGCGGCGGCCGCCGCCTCGACGCCGGCATGGCCGCCGCCGACGACGACGACATCGAAAGCCTGTGGAAACGTTTCGGGCATCCCCGGGATGTGCCGCCACCCCGCGAAAAGGTCAATCACCCGCCCCTCACAGGCGCTCCTCCGAGCGGAGCTTGCCTTCCTCGTGAGCAATCTGCTCGCGTGCTCGGCATTTTTGACTACATTTTCAAAGTCACCATCAAATGCAGGACTGTCGTTTTCAATCCGGACACTGCGGATCGCCCGGCCTCAGAGTAATTTCGCACTATCGGGTCATACGAAAACTCTTGCGACTCACTGGTCTGCATGGCATCGAGAATCTGTGAACGATTTATGAACGGACAACGGCGTCCGTCCCGGCCACCCGGGATTTCGTGACATCGCGGACCTCGCTCGCACGGGTGAGGGCGACCAACGAGGATCAAGACGATGCACATCATCGCTATCGGCCTGGGTGCACTCTGCTGCGCCGGCGGCGCGCTCGCTCACTTCACCGACCCGAGCCAACGCAAGGAAGGCGCCCTGGGCTTGGCCGGCTTCGGCTTCCTGCTGACGGGGATGTTTCTCACCCGCTCATAAGGCGGGGCGGGTTTTCACGTGAAACATTGCGGGCTTTGGTCGGCGGTAGCCGTGCCGATCCTTCACAGATCCGCCCGCCACCGCTGTCACGCATCTCACCGCGTATCGAGAAAGAGGCGCGGGTCCACTCTCCCGTCCGGGAGAGGGACAGGGTAAGGGGTGCGACCTCTTCGAAGAATTCTGTCCCCTCACCCCAACCCTCTCCCGAACGGGAGCGGGAGTCGCCGCCCGCTGCACGTGACCACTCGGTGATGAAGCCATCGGCTATTTCCCAATACAGAACCCCGAAAAAAGGCGGTCGAGCACCTCTTCGATGCCGACCTGGCCGCCGACCTCACCGAGCGCGCGTACGGCCAAGCGTAGGTCCTCGGCGACCAGTTCCGGCATCCCGGTGGCGGCGGGCAGGCGGTCGAGGTGGGCCACGCAGCGCTCCAGCGCGTCGCGGTGACGCTCGCGGGTCACGAGGGCGTCGCCGCCGCCGAGCGTCACCTCGGCCTCTGCTGTGATCGCGTCGAGCAGGAGGAGAAGCCCCTCCCCCGTCAGCGCCGAAACAGCGAGGTCGGCACCCGGCGCCGCATCCAGGTCGGCCTTCGTTCGCACGCGAAGGACACGGCTCGTTCCTGAGACTTCCTCTGAAGCAGCGCCCGGCGGGACCAGCATCAACACGAGGTCGGCCTCGGCCATCCGCCGGCGAGTTCGCGCAATGCCCTCGGCTTCGACGGGGTCGCTCGTCTCGCGCAAGCCCGCCGTGTCGACGAGCATTACCGGCAATCCGCTAAGATCGAGCCGCACCTCGATCGCGTCGCGGGTGGTGCCCGGCACCGGTGAGACGATGGCGGCGTCGCGTCGGCTGAGGGCGTTGAGCAGGGTCGACTTGCCGGCATTCGGTGGGCCCGCGAGCACCACCTGAAACCCCTCTCGCAGGCACTCGCCGCGCCGTCCATCGGCGAGTGCGGCTGAGATGGCAGTACGGAGCCGGGCGGCTCGGGCGAGCACGGCTCGGTCGAGCCCGGCATCGTCGATGTCGCCCTCGTCGGCGAAGTCGAGGGCCGCCTCGATCGCCGCGAGGCAGTCGATCGCCTCCTCCCGCCAGGCCGCGACCTGGCGTCCGAGGGCACCGTCGAGCTGGCGCAGGGCCTGGAGGCGCTGGGCTTCGGTGTCCGCTTCGATCAGGTCGGCGACACCCTCGGCCTCGGTGAGATCCATCCGGCCGTTGAGCACCGCCCGCCGGGTGAAGGCCCCCGCCTCCGCCGCGCGGCAACCAGGGAAGGCGGTGAGCGCGCGGATCACCCCCGCCCGCACCGCGACGCCGCCGTGCAGGTGCAGCTCGGCCATGTCCTCGCCGGTGACCGTGTCAGGTCCAGGCATCCAGGCGACCATTCCCTTGTCGAGCATCATGCCGTCGGCCGGATCGCGCAGCGTGCGGAGCGAAAGCCGGCGCGGGGCCGGAAGGGCGCCCGCGAGTGTCACGAGCACGTCGGCCGCGGCCGGCCCGCTGATGCGGATCACCGCGATGGCAGCGCGCCCGAAGCCGGAGGCCGGCGCGAACAGGGTGCTGGAATCGTGCATCGGGCTCCGTCCTGGTTCGTCGGCCTTCGCCGACACGCGGGCGCCGCCGGCTGAACTGAGAAACGCGCCGGCGGCGGATTGGGCTTGCCTCGCCGGAGGGCGATGCGCAAACCGGGCGCCCGCGAAGCGCAGCTAGGGATGATGACGCCATGGTCCATACCCGTCGCACCGTCGTCGCCGGCCTGGCGCTGGCGGCACCTGCCCTCACCGCCCATGCGGAGGATCGATTCGCGGCGGCCGCCGCCCGGATCGTGGCGGTCGAGGCGCGGCTCGGCGGGCGGGTCGGCGTCGCGTTCCGGGATGCCTCGGGCGTGTTCCTCGGCCACCGTGCGGGCGAGGCGTTTGCGATGTGCAGCACCTTCAAGGTTCTCGCCGCGGCTGCGATCCTGGCGCGCGCCGCAGCTGGCGCCGAAACCCTCGATCGCCGCATCGCCTACGCCGCTGCCGACCTGCAAAGCTACGGCCCGGTGACGCGCGCCGCCCTCGCGAATGCGGGCGGCGCGCGCGCGGAGCTGACCGTCGAGGCCCTCTGCGCCGCCGCGATCGTATGGAGCGACAACACGGCGGCGAACCTCCTGCTCGACGCCCTCGGCGGTCCTGCCGCGCTCACCGCCTGGCTGCGCGGGCAGGGCGATGCGGTGACGCGCCTGGACCGGACCGAGCCGACCCTGAACACCGCGCTGCCGGGGGATCCGCGCGACACCACGAGCCCGTCCGCGATCACCGGCACCCTGGAACGCTGCCTCCTCGGCGATGTGCTGACCCCGCCGCACCGCGCGCGGCTGGAAGGCTGGATGGTCGCGTGCGAGACCGGCCGAACGAAGCTCCGCGCCGGCCTTCCGCTCGATTGGACGGTCGGCGACAAGACCGGAAGCGGAGACAACGCCACGTCGAACGTCGTGGCGATCCTGCATCCGCCCGGGCGTCCGCCGATCCTCGCCGGTCTCTTCCTGACCGGCTCGGAGGCGCCGCCGGCGACGCGCGACGCGGCCCATGCCGAGATCGGCCGCATCCTCGTGGAGGCGTTGTGATGGCGAAAGCGACGCCGCGGGCGACCCCCGCCTCCCGCGCCCTGGACAAGGCCGGCATCGCCTACGCGATGGTGGCCTACGCCTACGACGCGGAGGCCCCCCGCATCGGCCTTCAAGCTGCCGACGCGCTCGGCGTCGAGCCTGGCTGCATCCTGAAGACCCTGATGGCTGCGGTCGACGGCCAACCGGTCTGCCTGCTCGTCGCCTCGGACAAGGAGGTGGCGATGAAGCGGGTCGCCTCCGCGATGGGCGGCAAGGCGGCGGCGATGCTGAAGCCGCCGGAGGCCGAGCGGATCACCGGCTACCATGTCGGCGGCATCAGCCCGTTCGGCGCCAAGCGTCGGGTGCCGGTGCTGATCGACGAAGGTTCGCTGGCGGACCGACCGGAGATCCACGTCAACGGCGGCGGACGCGGCCTGCAGCTGCGTCTCGCGACCACCGACTTGGTCGCCGCGCTGCAGGCGCAGGTGGTCGTGCTGGCCGAGCGGTAACGTTCGATTCACCTTAACGGCCGACAGTTGCGCCGCGTGCCCGAACGCCGCGAAACGGGACCTGAGGGGACGACGGGCGCATGCGCGCGACATGGATGATCCCGGCTCTCGTCTGCGGTCTCGCCGCCGCGCCGGCGAATGCGGCCGACCTGTTCGGCGCCGAGCCTGCGCCGACCTACGACCTGCCGAGCAACGCCCCGCGCTACTTCCCCCGCGGCGACGGCAGCGACAACGTCCTGCAGGCTCGCCCCCTGCCCGTGCGTCGCGCCGGCTGCCTGCCGCGCCGCGTGCCGGTGCCGACCAACGCTCCCGACGACCCGAGCTACGTCGGATCGACCTACGGCCTGTCGAAGCCGAGCTATTACGGCTTCACGCCGCCGCTGGGCGTCGACGATCCGTTCGGCCGGCCGCTGCTGCCGTATTGCCGGTGACGGCGATCGCAGACCTCGTCCGCTAGGGTTCTCGGTGAGTCGACGGATCTCGACAAATCGACGGGCGATGCTGGCATGCCGGGGAGAGGCAGCTTAAGGCAGCGTCCGCCGACCTCGCCGGAGCCGCCCATGCCCTCTCGATCCACCGCCGACACGCGGGCCATCTCCGATCCCGCCGCCCTGCGGGAAACGGTGGCGGCATGGCGCGCGAAAGGGGAGCGCGTCGTGCTGGTGCCCACCATGGGGGCGCTACATCGCGGCCATCTCGCGCTGGTCGCCCATGCGCGGACGTTGGGCGCGCGCGTGGTGGCGAGCGTCTTCGTCAACCCGACCCAGTTCGGCCCGACCGAGGATTTCGCCCGCTATCCGCGCGACGCCGCGAGCGACCTCGCGATGCTCGGCGAGGCAGGAGCGGACCTGGCCTGGATGCCGGAGGCCGGCACGATGTACCCGCCCGGCTTCGCCACGCAGATCACGGTCGGCGGCCTCACCGAGGGCCTGTGCGGCGCGTTCCGGCCCGGCCACTTCTCCGGCGTCGCCACGGTGGTGACGAAGCTCCTCAACCAGGTCCGGCCGGACGCCGCCCTGTTCGGCGAGAAGGATTTCCAGCAGTTGCAGGTGATCCGCCGCGCGGTGGCCGACCTCGACATGGGCGTCGCGATCCACGGCATGCCGACGGTCCGCGAGGCGGACGGCCTCGCCCTGTCCTCGCGCAACCGCTACCTCGCGCCCGCCGAGCGGGCGGCCGCGCCGACGCTCCACGCGGTGCTGTCGCGGATCGCGGCGGAGGCGCGGGACGGCGCAGAGACGGCGCCTGCCATCTCGCAGGGTGTCGCCGCCCTGGAGGCGGCAGGGTTCTCGGTGCAGTACCTCGCGGTCTGCGATGCGCAGACGCTGGCGCCGCTCGCCCGGGTCGACGGCCCTGCCCGCGTGCTCGCCGCCGCCTACCTCGGCAAGACGCGGCTCATCGACAACGTCCCGGTCTGATACGATTTCCGGTGGATTAGCTCGGTGAGCACCGCGCCCGTTTTCCCGGACGGGTGAAGCGTCAGCGGAACCCGATCCGAGACCCAGCAGAAGGCATCGCGAAGCGTCGAAACCTTGCGCCGTTCGGATCGAGCCGCTGACGCGGCCCTTGATGATGCCGGGTCCCGGATCACCTTCCGCCGACGCTCCGGGCGTCCGGGAAAACGTCGCGCCGGCGAAGCCATCGATCGGAAACCGTATGAACGATGGATGCCGAACGAGAGGGCGCAGGCCGTCGACGACCCGCGCCCCCTGCCCTCAAAACCCCTTGGGATGCGCGGCGAAGAAGTCGAGCATGGCGCGCGAGGCGTCGGGCCCCTGCGGGTCGGTGAAGCTGCCAGCCCGGTCCCCACCCGACCAGGCGTGGCCAGCGCCACGAACCCGCCAATCCTCCAGCAACACTCGGCCCGCCGCGTCCGCGTAGCGCGTGCGGGTGTAGGGGCGGCCGTCGCCGTCGAAACGCTCGCGCGCGGGCGTCAGCGCGGCGGCGCCCGCCTGGGCCAGCACTTGGTCGGCGTTGCGGATGCTCACCGTGGTGTCGTCCTCGCCGTGGAAGACGATGGTCGGCACGTGGGCGCCACCGCCGGGGCCGGGCGCGCCCATCTGCATCGCCATCATCGCGGAGCCGACGTCGCGGGCGCAGGAGGCCGCGAGCCCGGAATGCACGCCGACCGCGGCGTAGAGGTCGGGGAAGGCTCGGGCGATGTTGGCCGCCGCCGCCCCGCCTGCCGAGAGCCCGGCGATGAAGACGCGGCTCGGGTCGATCGCGTGATCGGCCATGACCGCGCGGGTGAGGCCGGCGATGATGGCGGCCTCGCCGGTCTCGCGGCCCTGGTCGCGCGGCTCGAACCAGTTCCAGCAGCGCTGCGCGTTGGCGCGGCCGGTCTGGACCGGGTAGGCGACGAACAGGCCTTCGCGCTCCGCCAGCCGGTTCATGCCGGTGCCGACGGCGAAGTCGTCCGCGGTCTGGTTGCAGCCGTGCAGCATCACCACGAGGGCCGCCGGAACATGCGGCTGGCTCGGGACGAATAGGCGATACTCGCGCGTCCCCGCCGGTCCGGCAAAGCTCTTGGTGACGACCGAACCTGCGCCCGCGGCGGTTTCGGCCGACCGGTCAGGCGTCTGCGGCTTGGCGAAGCCGAAGCCTGGAGCCTGCGGGGCCAGGCCCTTGGGCGTCAGCCCCTTGGTCGCCAACCCCTTCAGCACCGGCGCCAGCCCGCGCACGACGCCATCCACGGCGGCACGCAGCTTCTCGGGGATCGGGCCGGCGAGCCCGGCTTCGGTCTTCGTCGTAGTCTCGCTTTTCGGCGCGCTCTCGGTCCTGGTGGAGGCCTGGGGCTGCGCCGTCGCCTGCGTCCAGGACGCGGCACGGGGGGGGGCGTCGACGCGCTCGGCGGTCAGGTCGAGGGTCGGCGGCTCGATCGCCTTCGGGGCGTCCCGCGGCGGCGCGAGGCCGCCGAGGCTGCGCTGGATCAGGTCGGTCGCCTCGGCGAGGCGTCCCGCACCGGTGAGCCGGGTCGCCTCCATCATGTCGGCGAAGCGGTCGCGCATCTGCTCGGAAGGATCGGTCATGGGATGTCCTCGGATCGCCGGGGGCGGATCGGAAAGGGCGGGGCGGCTCAGCGCAGCCGGTCGGCCAGGGCGGCGCGGACGGCGGGGCTGGCCTGGAGGCTGCCGAGCACGTCGAGGGAGGCGATCGCCGCACGGGCGAGTTCGGGGGTCACGTCTGTGGCGATGGTGGCGAGGCCGAGCACGCGGATGTCGAGCATTCGCCCCTCGGCCCGCGCCGCCTCGAGGCTCGCCCGGTCAATGTGGCGCAGGCCGAGCTCGACGCTGCGCCGCGCCACCGACTGGCGCGTCACGTCGGCATGCCGCTCGATCTGGTTGCGGATCGCGGTGCGGATGAAGTCGCTGCGGTTCGAGAACAGCCCTTCCGCGACGAGGAGGTCGACATGCCCGAGATCGACATGCCCGAGGTTGATCGTGATCTTCTCGCTGTCGTGCTGCCGGGCCGGCACCTTCGCGGTTCTGGGCCGCACCATCGCTTCCATCATCGCGACCATCCCGTCACCATCCGTGTGGATGGCATATGGGAAGCGGTTTTTGCATTGCAATACGATTTTGCGGCAGCGCACCAAGACGTGATGCGGCAGATCGGTCATGGGGCGGAGGACCAGCCCCGCAAGGAGCGAGCACGCGCGGCTGCGGCTTCGCGGATGCGACCGGGATCTTCCTCGATCCGGTGGTCGCGTGGCAGGACACCCGGACGGATGACGGTGAGATCCGGATGGTCGCGGTCGGCGTCCGGGACGGCACGTTCTACACGGTGGTCTACGTCGACCGGACGACGGAAGCGGGCGCGCCGATCCGTTGGATCATCACCACATGGCCGTCGCATCGGAAGGAGTGTGCCTTGTGACGAAGATCAGTCTGAGCGAACTCCGCACGCGTGCGCCGCCGGTCGATCGAGCCAAGCTGGACGCAACCACCGAGGCGCAGATCGAGGCGTACCGGAGCGAAGACGGCTACGGCGACCTTCCCGTGCCGGATGTCGCCCGCGTGGTCGAGTCGTCCCAGGCGCTTCGCGTGCGTCTGGGGCTGACGCAGAAGGAAATCGCCGCGGCGTTGCGCATTCCCCTCGGCACCCGGCGCAACTGGGAACAGGGACGCGTCACCCTAGAACCGGCGGCGGCTCTCCTCGTCGTCGTCTCGCGGATGCCCGAAGCCGCCATGGACGCTTTGGGCGGACAATCGGACAGGTCCACCGGGACCTCGTGATCCCCGCGGGCGTGTAAACCGATCGACCATCGTCAGACCGCAGAATCCTCGCCGATGTACTCGGCCCAGATCGCGTTGCCACCGAGGCTTGCGCGGAAGGCGGCGTGGCGCGCGCGCTCGGCGTCGGTGAGGCGGGCGCGGGTGGTGCGGGCCGTGCGGACGACGCTCTCGGCGCCGAAGTCGGCGACCGCTTCGGCTACAGCGCCGGCGCCGAGGTCGAACCCGGTCTGCTTGCCGCCCAGCAACTCGATGTAGACCTCCGCCAGGATCTGCGCGTCGAGCAAGGCGCCGTGCTTGGTGCGGCGGCTGGTATCGATGCCGTAGCGACTGCACAGGGCGTCGAGGTTTGCCGGCGCGCCGGGATGCTTGCGGCGCGCCATCGGCAGGGTGTCGACCACGCTCTCGAGCACGATCGGCGGCGGCGCCTTCGCCCCGAGCCGGGCGTATTCCATGTTGAGGAAGCCGACGTCGAACGGCGCGTTGTGGATCACCAGGCGGGCGTCGCCGCAGAATGCGACGAGCGCGTCGGCGATCTCCGAGAACAGCGGCTTGTCGGATAGGAACGTGTCGGACAGGCCGTGCACCTTGAAGGCGCCCTCGGAGACCGCCCGTTGCGGGTTGCAGTACTTGTGGAAGGTCCGGCCGGTGGGAATGTGGTTCAGGAGCTCGACCGCGCCGACCTCGATCAGCCGGTCGCCGGTCTTGGGATCGATGCCGGTGGTCTCGGTGTCGAGGACGATCTCGCGTACGACGTCGTGCATGATGTCCGGTCCCGAACGCTTCCCCGCTTCGCCTACCCGATTAGCCTGCGCCGGTTAACCCGCGCCTTCAACGCCGCCGCAGGCGGACGTAGAGCGCGCCGGCGCCGCCGTGGTGGCGGGCGGCCTCCTCGAAGCCGAGCACGATCGGACGCAGGTCCGCGCCGCGCAACCAGTGCGGCACCGAGCGGCGCAGCACGCCGCGCTCGGCGTAGGCGTCCTCGCCGCCTTTGCCGGTGACGACCAGCACCCGCGCGTGGCCGGCGGCCCGCGCCCGCATCAGAAAGCCGACCAACGCCGCATGGGCCTCGGCCTGGTAGAGCCCGTGCAGGTCGATCCGACCCTCGATCGCCAGCAGGCCGCGGCTGATCCGCTGCCGCTCGCGACGCTCCAGCCCGGGCGGGGCGGGGGCTGGGACGAAGGCCGGGCGGACCGGCGCGGCCGGGGCCGGCGGCGCGCCCGCGCCGAGCCGGACCACGCGCTTCACCGGCTTCGCCGGCGCGACCGCGGCGACCGGGCCGGGGATGGCAACCGGCATCGCCGGCACGGGCTTCGGTGCAGGCGCCAGCTTCTTGGCGATGCCCTTAGCCGGCGAAATCTTCGGCGTCGCCTTCGCGGCGGGCGTGGCGTCCACGACGGTTAACTTGGGCTTGCGCAGCGTCACGCGGGCGCGCAGCGGGGTGATCAGCTTGGCGATCTCCCCCCACAGATGCGCATCCTCGCGCGACAGCGCCCGCGGCCGACGCGGCGGTTTCATGCCGGAACTCTGCGAAGGAGTCGGGACATGCAGCCGCCGAGGAGCCTGCGCGATCCTGTCTCGCGAGGTCCCGTCGTCCAGGTCACCATGATCGGAGCCGAAGGGGTCGATCCTGATCCAACCCCCTCCCCGTCATCCCGGGGCTGCGCAGCAGAGCCCGGGATCCAGGGCCGCCGACGTGCCAGGCTGGACAACGACCTGGGGTTCTGGATTCCGGGCTCGCCTTCGGCGCCCCGGAATGACGGGGAGGGGCCGAAAACCGGATTTGCGCGGTCGGTCAGCGGGAGCGGGCCGAGGCGCGCATCGCTGGGTGCCTGCGAACCATCGATAAGCCCGCTCATGGCGCGGCCGGCTTCGGCAGCAGCACGATGAATCCGGGCTTGGTGTGGAGGTCGCCTGCCGCGACGCCGGCGGCCGCGCCGGTGCCGACGTAGAGGTCGCCGCGGGCCGGGCCGAGGATGGCCGAGCCGGTGTCGGCCGCGATCACGAGGTGCCCGCTGCCTGGCTGTCCCGGCAGCTTGCCGTCCAGCCAGAACGGCAGCCCGTAGCGCCACAGGCCGCTGTCGACAGCCATGCTGCGGCCGGGGCTCAAGGGTGCGCCGGCCGCACCCGGCGGACCCAGGGCCGCGTCGACGACGGGCTCGATTCGGAAGAAGATGTAGGAGGCGTTCATCCGCATCAGGCGGCGGGCGTGGTCCGGGTGCGCGCGCAGCCACGCGGTCCAGCGGGCGAGGCTGAGGTCGTTCAGCGCCAGGTGCCCCTCCCCCACCAGCAGCTTGCCGATGGAGGTGTAGGGCCGGCCGTTCTTTCCGTCGTAGAGCACGCGGATCGCCGTGCCGTCGGGCAGGCGGACGCGGCCCGAGCCCTGCACCTGCAGCACGAACAGGTCGACGGCGTCGCGCAGCCACAGCAGCGGATGGGTGCGGGCGGCGATCGCCCCATCCTCGATCGCGGCGCGATCGGGATAGGGCTCGAACCCGGCCTCCCCCTGCCGCCCGGCGCGAAGAGCCGGATCGAGGCCGGGACGGGTCTCGCCGGGGCCGAGGGTCACGAGGTCGTCGGGACGGGCGAGCACGGCGGCCGTGTAGCCGGGGCCGGGGGTCAGCGATCCGTCGAGCTGCGGCTCGAAGTAGCCGGTGAGGAACCCGGCCCTGCGCTCGGGCTCGGTGCCGTCTGCCGGGCGCACGACCCGGTAGGCGGAGAACCGCTCGCGGAAGAAGCCCTTCGCCTGATCCGGTGCGAGGGCGGCGGCGGCCGTGCAGGCGGCGGCGAGGTCGGCAGGAGAGCCCGCGACGCCGGCGGCCTGCGGCGGGTTGGGGCCGGGCGCGGCGCAGGTCCGCCGGAAGGCCTCGAACGCGGCCCGCGTCTCGTCCGCCTGCCAGCCGGGCAGGGCGGCAAGCTCCACCGGCTCCAGCACGGCGTTGCCGACGCGCAGCGGCTCGGCGGTGGCCGGGGCGATCCCTGAAACGAGAGCGACCGCAGCGCGGAACGCTGCGGTCGGGCGGGGGAGGCGTCGGAGTGCCATAGGTCGGGAACGATCGGTTGCGTGGACGGCCTCAGGCGCCCGCCTCGGTGGCGACGAGCTGCCAGTTCGGGTCGCGGGTGCCGAGCGTGCGGGCGAAGGTCCAGACGTCAGGCACCTCGACCACTGCCTCGGCGCTGCCGTCCACCACGACGCCGTCGGCGTTGCGGGTGGCGGTGATGAGGTTCGAGAGGAACCGCACCGTCACCTGCGCGACGCGGTTCTTCACGTCGACGGCGACGATCTCGGCCTTGTCGATCGAGACGAAGGTGGTCTCCACCGTCTGGCGATTCTTCTCGCGCTCGGCGATGGCGCGCTCGAACGCGTCGCCGACCTCGCGGGAGAGCAAGGACTTCAGGGTCTTCCGGTCGCCCTTGGCGAAGGCGATCATGATCGCCTCGTAGGCGCCCTTGGCCCCTTCGAGGAAGGCGCGCGGCTCGAAGCCGGGCTCGGCCTGGACGATCGCTTCCAGGCCGCGGGCCACCGCCGAGCCCGGCTCGGCGATGCCGCGCCAGTCGCGCGCCTGGGTCTCGGCGTTGCGCTCGGGGAGCGCCCGGTCGGCGCCCGGCAGGCGCACGACGTTGTCGCCCTCGCTGCGGCCGGGCTGGGGCTCGGTGCGGCTGCGGTCCACCGGCTTGAACGGCGCGCGCTCGGCGCCGGTCTTCTGCCCGAGGACCGAGCGCAGCCGCCAGATCACGAAGACGGCGAGCGCCAGGAAGATGATCGTCGTCACGTCGAAGCTGTCCTGCATCACCGATCCGATGGTGGCCGCCGTGGAGCCCGGACCGCGGCCGCAGCCTTGGCCCGTGCGCGCGGCTGACGGGAAATCCGAGAGGGGTCGCACGCGAGTCCGGTCATGCCGCACGAATCCGCCGCGGGCGTGGCCGGCCTCGCGGAGAACGCGCCGCGTCCCCCTCTGCATAGGGGGCAATGGGCATATGGGGCAATGCGCCGGCCGGTTCCAGGCGGCATCGCGGGGGATCGCACCGGCCGCGTCGTCGCGCCGGGCCGGGCCGGGGCCTCACCGGACGGCGGCCGTCTACGGAGACCCCGCGCTGCATCCGCGGCTGCCGGCGCCTCGCTTGTCCACCGGGGGCGGGCATGTTAGCCGCCGGGCCTCTGCTGAACGACCGCGCGACCACACGGGCAAGGCGGTCACCCCTAGCCATCGGCCCGCGGCCGGTGTTCGATCTTTCGAGAAGGATGACCCGCCATGGCCGATTCCCCCGCACCGAACGGCAACGGTCAGGCCGACGAGGCCCCCGCGATCAACGCGCTCGCGCAGTACACCAAGGACCTGTCCTTCGAGAACCCGAACGCCCCGCGCTCGCTCCAGCCCCAGGACGGCCAGGGTCCGCAGATCAGCATCCAGGTCAACGTCAACGCGCAGCAGCTCGCCGAGGCCGACTTCGAGGTCGAGCTGACGCTGGAGGGCGACGCCAAGATCAACGGCGACGTGCTGTTCGCCTTCGACCTGAAGTATGCCGGCGTGTTCCGCATGCGCAACATCCCGCAGGACCAGGTCCACCCGGCGGTGATGATCGAGTGCCCGCGCCTGCTGTTCCCGTTCGCCCGCCAGATCGTGGCCGAGGCTGTGCGCAACGGCGGATTCCCGCCGCTCTACATCGATCCGATCGACTTCGTCGGCCTCTACCGCCAGAAGGCGATGGAAGCGCAGGGCGGCGCCGAGGCGACCGGCCCGCTCGCCTCCTGATTTCGATTCCACTCGGGGGCTTAAGCCCCCGCCCCGACGACAGCCCGGCCGTTCGCGCGGCCGGGCTGTTTCGTTTTCACGGTAAACGCCGCATCCTGCGCGGACCGACAAACGAGCCGGACGACGATCGATGACGACCGAGCGCGAGGAACCGCTGTCGCTGGACGACCTGATCACCTCGGATCCCGGCATCCTGGGTGGGCGCCGCGTCTTCCGGCGAACGCGCGTCCCGGTCGAGGTGGTGTTCGAGAACCTGGCGGACGGGTTGTCGATCGAGGACATCCTCGATGACTATCCGACGCTGGACCGTGGCGACGTCGTGCAAGTCCTGCAGCTCGCATCGGCCGGTCTGGCGGCGCCGAAGGCCGCATGAAGGTCGTGCTGGACGAGGGCGTACCGCGGAGCTTGGCCGGCGCGCTCCGTGGCCCTCGGTCTCGACGCCGCCGCGTTCGATCCGGCCTGGATCGGCCTGTGGAACGGCGTGCTCCTTCGCCGCGTGGAGGCGGCGGGCTATTCGGTGCTGCTCACCAACGACAAGAACATGGCCTTCCAACAGAGCCTGAAGGGCGCTGCCGTCGCCGTCGTCGCCCTGCCGTTGAACCGCAGAGGCGTCGTGCTGGCACGGGCCGCCGACATCGCCGAGACGATCCGCCGGGCCTCCCCGGGGCGGCACCTTCTGATGAACCTCGACGGCACGCGCACGGTGCGCGGCTTCGAAGGCGACACCCTCGTCGTGGCCGACCTGCCGCCGGTTCCGACCTTCAAGGGATGAGCCCTCAGCGCGCCGCGCCGCGATAGGCAGCCGCCAGCGTCCGCAAGGCCGCGGCGGCGCGCGGGTCCGGCGCCCGCGCGTGCAGCACGATCCGGGTGAGCGGCAGGGCCGGCAGCCCGAACGCGGCGCCGACGTCGCGGGCGCCGGCCGGCGCAACGCTCGGGGCTAGCGCCGCAACCGCGAGCCCGGCCCCGACCGCGGCGCCGACGGCGAGGACGCCGCCGCCGACGAAGATCTCGCACCAGGGCAGGCCGACGTCGTCGAGGGCGCGGAGCGCCGCCGCCCGGACGTTGCAGGGGCCGGCCAGCGTCGCCATCGGCAGGGGCGCGCCGGGCTCGAACCGGAAGCCGGGGGCGGCGAACCACGCGAGGCGCTCCTCGGCCAGCACCGTACCGCCCGCCTCGGCCGGGTCCTCGCTCCGGACGATCGCCGCGTCGAGCTCGCCCGCATCGAACAGGCGCATCAGGTCGCGCGAGGGGGCAATCCGCACCTCGGCCCGAACCGGCAAGCCCGAGCCGGTGCAGCAGCGCGGGCAGGTCCGGGCCGGCGACGTGGTCGCTGATCCCGAGGACCAGACGGGCAGGGGGCGCCGCGACGAGGTCGGCCATCGCCCGGTCGTGGGCGGCGAGCAGGCCGCGGGCCGCGGGCAGGAAGCGCTCGCCTTGCGCCGAGGCCCGGACGTTGCGCGGCGTGCGATCGACGAGGCGGCAGCCGAGCCGGTCCTCCAGCCGCTTGAGCCGCAGGCTGATCCCGGCCTGCGAGGTCTCCAGCGCCTCGGCGGCGCGGGTGAAGCTCGCCAGGTCCACGGTGAGCACGAAGGCCTGAACGCTGTCTATGTCGAGCGGGCGGGGCGGCATCACAACGATCCGTTATGGCAGATATAGCAGAGCATATCTTTCCGTTATCACGACGCGACGCAATCCTGTCCTCGCTCCGAAACGAGGACCCTGCCATGCCCCTGACCCGCATCTCGATTCGCGCCGGCAAGAGCCCGGCCTTCCACGCGGCGCTCGCGGCCGGCCTCTATGCGGCGATGCGCGAGACCTTCGCGGTGCCCGAGGACGACCAGTTCACCGTGATCCATGAGCACGCCGCCTCGGCCTTCATCTACGATCCGAATTACCTCGGCATCGCGCGGGACGACGACCTCGTGATGATCCAGATCATCGCCAACGACACCCGCGACACCGCGCAGAAGCGGGCGCTCTACGCGGCCATCGCCCGCAACCTCGGGCGGGATCCGGGCGTGAAGCCCGGCAACGTGCTCGTGACCCTCGTCGAGGTCTCACGCGAAAACTGGTCGCTCGGCGACGGGCTGATGAGCTACGGCCCGCCGGCGTGACGATCCGGCGCGGCGACGCGGGGTGAGCCTGTGCGCGTCTCGGCGGGTTCACGAGGGGACGCCGCCCGCGCCCCGCCGACAGGTCGCGGCCCCACCGAAAGGACCACCATGCCCGACACGCCCTCGCCCAACGCTGCCTCCCAACGCCCCGAGCCGCCCTTCGAGGCCAAGCCGATCCCCTATCCCGGCCGCTCGTCCGAGATGCAGCCGCCGCCCGATCACGGCGAGCACAGCTACGTCGGCTCCGGTCAGCTCGCCGGCAAGGTCGCGCTGATCACCGGGGGCGATTCCGGCATCGGCCGCGCGGTGGCGATCGCCTACGCCCGCGAGGGCGCCGACGTGGCCTTGGCCTATCTCGACGAGCACGACGACGCCCAGGACACCGCCGCCTGGATCGAAAAGGCCGGCCGGCGCGCGCTGCTCCTGCCGGGCGACGTCTCGGATGCCGGCCACTGCGCGGCGCTGGTGGAGCGGACGGTCGCGGAATTCGGCAAGCTCGACGTGTTCGTCAACAACGCCGCGGTGCAGGTGCTGGCCGACGACATCGAGGGTATCGAGATCGCCGACTGGGACCGGCAATACGCCGTCAACGTCCACGCGATGTTCTACATCCTCAAGGCCGCCTCGCCGCACCTGAAGCCCGGCGCCTCGATCATCGCCACCGCGTCGGTGAACGCCAAGAACCCGGTCGAGCAGCAGCTCGCCTATTCCTCGACCAAGGCGGCGCTCTGCAACATGGTGGCGAACCTCGCCAAGATCCTGGGCAAGCGCGGCATCCGCGCCAACGCGGTGCTGCCCGGCCCGATCTGGACGCCGCTGATCCCGGCGACGATGTACACCAGCCAGGTCGAGAGCTTCGGCTCGATGACGCCGGCCGGGCGCCCCGGACAGCCGGCCGAGGTGGCGCCGCCCTACGTGATGCTGGCCTCGGACTCGGCCAGCTACATCAACGGCGCGATGATCGCGGTGACGGGCGGCATGGTCACCATCTGAGACCGTCTCCGAGCCGTCGCCGGGCGGCCGGTTTCGGCCTCGACCGAATGCCGGGCCGCTATCGGTCGGCCGCCTGCCCACGCGCTGCGGTATGCTCACATCTCATCTCGGCCTCGGACGACCTGCGGGTTCCCCCCTTTCCCCGCGGGCGGGGAGAGGCCCGCACGGACCTCGTCGTCCGTGCGAGGAGCGGAGGTGCAGCCGAAGCGGCGGTGAGGGGGTGCGAACGGATGAGCCTCCTTCGGATCAGCCCCCTCACCGTCGGCTGCCGCCTCGCTTTGCCGACGACGAGGTCGGCAAAGCCCTTTCCCCGCGCGCGGGGAAAGGGGATGCGCGCAGGGCGAACCGCCAGAAGCGGGGACGTGTGAATCCCGCAGCGCGATGCGGGGGGAGGGCGGCCGGCGCGGGCGTTCGGATCGTCAGGCGCGCCTCAGGCAGCCCGCACGGTGTCGAGGAAGCGCGCGACCTCGACGCCGAGGTGCTCGGATTGGCGCGACAGCTCGGAGGCGGCGCCCAGGACCTGCGTCGCCGCAGCCCCCGTCTCCTCGGAGGCCTGCGCCACGCCGGCGATGTTGCTGGTGACCTCCGCGCTTGATCTCGGCCTGCCCGGCGGTCTTCTGCGCCACCATCGCCTTGATGCCCTCCACCGCCTTGCCGACGGCACCGATCTCGTCGCCGCGACGCGCCTCGACGATCTCGGCCTCGGTATCGCCCTTGGCCATGCGCTGCAGCACGGCCACCAGGCTGCCCATCGGCCGCGTAAGGCCGAACACGACGATCAGGGAAGCCAGCGTCAGCGCGCCGAGCAGGCCGAAGGCGGCGGTGGCGACCAGCAGGGTGGAGGCTCGGGAGACGGCCTGCTCGGCGGCGTCGCGGGCTTGCCGGAGCTCGGCCGTCGGGCGATCGATGCGGGGCTGGGTGATTGCACGAACCTTCGCAAGGCCGACGGTCGCCTCGGTCAGGAGGATCTTGCTGGCGGTCTCGTTGTCGTTCTTCATGCCGTGCAGGTTCGCGCGATCCATGATCGCGAAGAACTCGGTCATGGTGTCCCGCAGCGTCTGGTTGACGGCCTTGCGCTCGGCGGTGTCGGACATTGCGATGAGCCGGTCGACGTTCTCGAAGGCGGACTTGATCGCCGCATCGTAGCGCGACTTGTACTGCGCCATCTCGGTCTCGCGCGTCTCGATCAGGATGTTGCGCGCCTGGATCGAGGCCTCGTTCACGTTGATCCGAACGTTGAGGACGCTTTCCAGCCGCGTCGCCTGCACGTCCACGATCTGCTGCGCCTGCGCGGCGAGGTCGCCTAGCGTCGCGCGTGAGTAGAGCCCGAGCCCAGCCGTGAGAATGGACAGGATCACAAGCGGAAGCGCGACCTTGAGGATGACTTTTGCGTTGCTGAGAAGTCGCATGATCGTAAGCCCGAAATCAGTCTTCCGTTTATAGCATACGAATATAAAATTCTTGTTCAGATATTAAAATAGGTCTTAAACCGATGAATTTGTATAAAATCTATATTCAAATTCGGCGTACCGTCTGCGGAGGGCCGCCCGATCGATCGGGACAGCTTCGAATCCGGTCTCATTCGACAACCGAAGGGTGTATTCAGCACCCGTAAGATGTACTCGACGAAGCGTCAGCACGCGGACCTGCACGATGCGTGCGGATGGTCGCAGGAGGCCGACGAAGACGCCGACCGAGAGGCCGTCAAGGCGGTCGTCGCCCGGCCCGTTGTGCCGCCCGGAAGCGGAACGACGCGATTCCCTTCCGGCCGACCTCGCGACCGGCGTGAAGACCGGCCCCCCCGTCCGATCCGCCGCGGCTTGACCGCGGGACGGAGCCGGGCCACGGCCCTGCGCCGCTCCCGCGGACACCCAAGGACGGCATGGCCCCGACCACCCACCTCGCCCTGATCAACGTCTTCATCGGCGACATCCAGGGCGGCCTGGGACCCTTCCTCGGCACCTGGCTCGCCGAGGCCGGATCGTGGAGCCCGGCCCGTGTCGGCCTCGTCACCACCCTTGTGGGGTTCGGCACGCTGCTGCTCTCCGGCCCGTTCGGCGCGCTGGTCGACCGGGTCGGGCGGCCGCGCTGGCTGATCGCCGCCGCCTGCGCCGCGATCCTCGCCGGAACCCTGCTGCTTCTGCCGGCCCGCGCCTTCGCCTTCGTGTTCACGGCGCAGCTGCTGGCGGCGGCCGGCGGCACCCTGCTGCTGCCGGCGGTGACGGCGCTGACCCTCGGGATCGTCGGCAAGGACCGGTTCCCGAGCCAGCAGGGTCGCAACCAGGCCTTCAACCACGTCGGCATCCTGATCGCCGCCGGCGCGATCACGCTCGGCACCGCGCGGTTCGGGCCGGCCATCGCCTTCTGGGTGCTCGGCCTGATGGCGATGCTGGCGATCGCCGCCGCGCTGGCGACGCCGGCCTCCGCCTGGAGCCAGCGCCGGGCGGTCGGCTGGAAGGAGGACGAGGCGAAGGATGGGGCCAAGGATGGGAAGAAGGAGGAGGACGCGCCGCAGCGGGCCAGTATCCGCACCGTCCTCGGCGACCGCCGGCTCCTGGTGCTCGCCTGCGCGCTGACGCTGTTCAACCTCGGCAGCGGCGGCATGCTCTCGCTGCTCGGCCAGAAGCTCGTCGCCACCGCCGTCAGCGCGACGCACTGGACGGCGATCTACGTCATGGTGGCCCAGCTCACGATGGTGCCGGTGGCGTTGTTCGCGGGCTCGCTCGCCGACCGGCGCGGCCGGCGCAAGCTCCTGCTCGCGGCCTTCGCGGTGCTGCCGGTGCGCGCCGCGCTCTCGGCCTTCGTCGACGACCCGACCTGGCTGATCCTGGCCGAGATCCTCGACGGGGTGGCGTCGGGCATCGTCGGCGTGGCGGTGCCGGTGGTGGTCGCCGACCTGACCTGGGGCTCGGGCCGGACGCAGACGGCGCTCGGCACCGTCAACGCGGTGCAGGGCGTCGGCGGCGCGCTCTCGGCCTGGTACGGCGGCCTCGCTTTCGGCCTGTTCGGCTGGGCCGGCGCGTTCCTGGCGCTCGGCGCGCCTGCGCTTGCGGCGCTCGCCCTGGTGATCTGGTTCGACGCGACGCCCGAGCCCGGCCGCCGGTCGCGGCGGCGCCAGGCCCGCACGGCACAGGCCGCGACATAATCCCGGCACCGCGGTGCTGGGCGCGGTTTCACGCTCGCGCGGCGGGGGCCAACACCTGTATGGCACGGATCATGACGTGCCGGCGCGCGGCGCGCCGTCCCCGCGCGCCGGCCTCGCCCGAACCTGCCCGAGACAACACGGAAACGGCCTGACCCTCATGCGCGACGACGCCACCGGACGCACCCTCACCGCCCATGAATCGCGCGAGACGCCTTGGCTCAGCGTGGTCCTCGGCTTCGGGCCGATGCTGCCGCTGGTGGCGGGCGCCGCCGCCGCCTGGTGGATGCGCGGCCAGCCCCTCGACTACCTCGTCGCCCTGGTGACGATCCTCTACGGCGCCGCGATCCTGCTGTTCCTGGCGGGCGTGCGCCGCGGCGTCAGCTTCCGCACCGAGGGCGGGCCGACGGTGGTGCAGATCGCGACGATGTTCGGGCTGTTCGCGCTTGGGCTCTCCGCCCTCGTGACGGTGGTGATGGGCAAGGCGATCCCGGCGCTCGCCCTCCTGATCGTCGGCTACGCCGCCATCGCCGTGCTCGACCCGATCGCCGCGCGCACCGGAGAGGCACCGCTGTTCTTCGCTCGCCTGCGCCCGCTGCAGATGCCGATCGCCGTGGTGAGCCTCGCCGCGCTGCTGTGGCTGAAGTGGATCTCGCCTTACTAGGCCGCCCCTCTTCCCTACCCCCCCGACGGATCTCGGGCTTGCCCGAGATCCGCACCCTGTGTGCCCAAGTCGGGCGAGCCCGACTTGGGTGCGGGGGAGGGAAAATGCCCACCATCGTCTCGCCGCGAGAACCCGCCCGCCTTCGAAATCCAGCCCTGCTTGCCGCTGCCCCCGCCGCCGCGATACAGCCCGGCGCGACCCCCGTAGCGCGCGATCGAAACGAACCCTCATGTCCAAGGCCGATTCCAACAAGGCCGAGAAGGCCGAAAAATCCGGCCTGAAGGCCCGCCTGCCGCGCGGCTTCGTCGATCGCCGCGCCGCCGAGATCGCGGCGCAGGGGCGGATGCTGGAGACGATCCGGGCGACGTTCGAGCTCTACGGCTTCGAGGCGCTGGAGACCCCGTTCGTCGAGTACACCGAGGCGCTCGGCAAGTTCCTGCCCGACCTCGACCGCCCGAACGAGGGCGTGTTCTCGTTCCAGGACGACGACGAGGCGTGGCTCTCGCTCCGCTACGACCTCACCGCGCCGCTGGCCCGGCACGTGGCCGAGAACTTCGACGCGATCCCGAAACCCTATCGCAGCTTCCGCAACGGCTTCGTGTTCCGGAACGAGAAGCCGGGCCCGGGCCGCTTCCGCCAGTTCATGCAGTTCGACGCCGACATCGTCGGGGCGCCCGGCGTCGCCGCCGACGCCGAGGCCTGCATGCTGATGGCCGACACGCTGGATCGGCTGGGCTTGGCCGGCCAGTACGTGATCAAGGTCAACAACCGGAAGGTGCTCGACGGGGTGCTGGCGACGATCGGGCTCGGCGGCGACGCGCAGGCCGGCCAGCGGCTGACCGTGCTGCGCGCCATGGACAAGTTCGACAAGTTCGGCACGGAGGGCGTGCGCCAGCTGCTCGGCCCCGGCCGCAAGGACGAGTCGGGCGACTTCACCAAGGGCGCCGGACTCGACGGGGCCCAAGCCGACAAGGTGATCGCGCTGCTGCTCGCCGGCGGTTCGGAGGAAACGCCCGAACGCTTCGCCTTCGTCGACGCGTTGCTCTCCGCCTTCGGCGAGAACGAGACCGCGCGGGCCGGCATCGAGGAGCTGCACACCATCGCCAAGCTGGTGGACGCCGCCGGCTACGGCGTGGACCGCATCCGCGTCGACCCCTCCGTGGTGCGCGGCCTCGAATACTACACCGGCCCGGTCTACGAGGCCGAGCTGACCTTCCCCGTCACCAACGAGGACGGGCAGACCGTGCGCTTCGGCTCGGTCGCCGGGGGTGGGCGCTACGACGGGCTCGTCGGGCGGTTCCGCAGCGATCCGGTTCCGGCCACCGGCTTCTCCATCGGCGTGTCGCGGCTGTTCTCGGCGCTGCAGCTCACCGGCAGCCCGCTCGCCGAGGCCCCGGCCAAGCCCGGCCCGGTGGTGGTGCTGGTGCTCGACCGCGACGAGATCGCCGCCTACCAGCGGCTCGTCGCCACCCTGCGGGGGGCCGGCATCCGGGCAGAGCTCTATCTGGGCGGCGCCGGGATGAAGGCGCAGATGAAGTACGCTGACCGCCGCGGCAGCCCGGTGGCGATCATCCAGGGCTCGAACGAGCGCGAGGCCGGCGAAATCCAGGTCAAGGACCTCGTCGCCGGCGCCGAGGCCGCCCGCAACATCGCCAGCAACGCCGAGTGGAAGGCCGCCCGGCCGGCCCAATTCTCCTGTCCCGAGGCCGAGATGGTCGAGCGCGTGCGCGCCGTGCTGGCGCAGCATTTTTCGGCCGACGCGTAAGGGTAGGGGTCGGCTCTCTCTCCCCCCTCTGCGGGGGGACGAGCAGCGGCAGCCTCAGCGCGGGCAGCCGGCGGCGCGTTCCTGGCGCTGGATCTCGGCGACCTTGGCACGATCCCGAGCCGAAAGCGGCACGTCGGCGATGTCGTCGTCGCGGCAGCCGGCGTTGCCGAAGGCCTTGATCCCGCGCGGGGTGCGGAAGCAGTAGCCGGCCTCGCCGTAGACCGCGTTGCGCTCGCCCCAGAGTTCGTCGCACGGGAACTCCGCCCGCGCGGGCGTGCAGAGCGGCGGCAAGGCCACCAGGACGGAAGCAAGGGCGAGGGCGCGCATCGGGTCGGCTCCGGTGGGGACGGGAGCCGCACGATAGCCGATGCGATCGCCGCCGCATGCGCCCGCGCGTCCCAAAGGTTTGACCCTGCGTGTTCATTCCCGCTCGCGAGGCCCGGCGGGGCGGTCGCCAAGCCCGGCTCCGGTTGCTACAGAACCGCTCGACGACGACGGGCAGGATCATGACGCGACCGCAGGCAGGAGAGACGGAGGCGAGCGCGTCGGCACAAGCGCGGCTCTCGGCGCACCTCGCGCAAGGGGGCTACCGCTTCGTGACGCCGCCGGTGCTGCAGCCGGTCGAGCCGTTCCTCGAGCTCTCCGGCGAGGACATCCGCCGGCGCATCTTCGTCACGCAGGACTCCGACGGGGCCGAACTGTGCCTGCGACCGGAGCTGACGATCCCGGTCTGCCGCCTGCACCTGGCCGGCGGCGACGGCCGGGCGGCCGACTACAGCTATTGCGGCCCGGTGTTCCGGCTGGCGGCCGACGAGCCCGACGAGTTCCTGCAGGCAGGCATCGAATCGATCGGCCGCGCCGACACCCCGGCCGCCGACGCCGAAGTGCTCGGCATCGCCCTCGAAGGCCTCGCCCTGTTCGGGCACTCGGCCCCGAGCGTGCGACTGGGCGACATGGGGCTGACGGTGGCACTGCTGGAGGCCCTGAGCGTGCCGCCGGCCGCCAAGCGCCGGACGTTGCGGGCGCTGGCTGCCGGGCGCTCCCTCGACGCGGTCACCAACGCCGCGCTGCCCGAGGACCCGCATGCGGGCCTGCTCGCCGCGATCCAGGGCCAGGACCCGCGCGGGGTCCGCGCCTTCGTCGAGGACGTGCTGGCGATCGCCGGCATCTCGGCGGTGGGCGGGCGCAGCGCCGGCGAGATCGCCGAGCGCTTCCTGGCCAAGGCCGCGGCCCAGGCCAACGGCGGCGCCGGCCTGAACGCCGAGAACCGCGCGATCGTCGATCGCTACCGCGCGATCGGCGGCGACCCGGACGCCGCCGCCCGCGACCTGCGGACACTCGTCCGCGACGCGGGACTGAGCCACGATACACTCGAGGCGACCCTCGACCTGTTCGAGGAGCGCAACGGCTTCATCGCCGCCCGCGGCATGGGGCTCGACGGGTTTCGTTTCTCCGGCGCCTTCGCGCGCAACCTCGACTACTACACCGGCTTCATCTTCGAGGTGACGGCCGCGGGCGGCGACCGGCCCGGCCCCGTGCTGGTCGGCGGCGGCCGCTACGACGGGCTCCTCACCCATCTCGGCAGCGCCACCGCGCAGCCGGCCGTCGGCTGCACCTTCTGGGTCGACCGCGTCGCAGGAGCCGGCCGATGAGCGAGACCATGGACGCAGATGCCCCCCTGGTGCTGGCCGTGCCCTCCAAGGGCCGCCTGCAGGAGAACGCCGCGGCCTTCTTCGGTCGCGCCGGCCTGCGCCTGGCGCAGGGGGCAGGCGCGCGCGACTACCGCGGCAAGCTCGTGGGCGTGGCCGGCGTCGAGGTGCGCTACCTCTCGGCCTCCGAGATCGCGAGCCAGCTCGCTTCGGGCGCGGCCCATCTCGGCATCACCGGCGAGGACCTGATCCGCGAGACGCTGCCCGACGTCCACGGCCAGGTCGAGCTGTTGACGCCGCTGGGCTTCGGCAACGCCACGGTGGTGGTGGCCGTGCCCCAGGCCTGGATCGACGTGCGCGCCATGGCCGACCTCGACGAGGTCGCCGCCGAGATGCGCGCCCGCCATGGCCGGCGCCTGCGCATCGCCACGAAATACGTCAACCTCACCCGCCGCTTCTTCGCGGAGAAGGGGGTGGTGGACTACCGCATCGTCGAAAGCCTGGGCGCCACAGAGGGCGCGCCGGCCGCCGGCTCGGCCGAGATCGTGGTCGACATCACCACCACCGGCGCGACGCTCGCCGCCAACGCCCTGAAGATCCTCGATGACGGGGTGATCCTGCGCTCGGAGGCCAACCTCGTCGCCTCCCTCAACGCGCCCTGGGGCGAGAGCCAGCGCGCGGCGCTCCGCGCCGTGCTCGGCCGGATCGCCGCCGAGGAGCGGGCGCGGACCACCCGCGAGGTCCGCGCGGCGATGCCGGAATCCGGTGCGATCGACCTCGCCAGCATCAGCGGCCTGCACGAGGCCGAGCTGCCCTACGGCGCCCCGCGCGGACCCGACGGGGAAATCGTGATGCGCTGCCCGGCCGACGCGGTCTTCGACCTCGCCGACAGCTTGGTGCGGGCGGGCGCCCAGGCCGTCACCGTCCGCCGGATCGACTACGCCTTCGCCGCCGAGAACCCCCTGGCGGAGCGGCTGCTGGCGCGGCTTTAGGACCGCCCGTCAGGGTTTGCCACCGAGCGACCTATTGCGGCCCCTGCTTGGCGAATTCAGACT
This sequence comes from Methylobacterium sp. WL12, assembly GCF_008039475.1. NCBI lineage: Bacteria > Pseudomonadati > Pseudomonadota > Alphaproteobacteria > Hyphomicrobiales > Methylobacteriaceae > Methylobacterium > Methylobacterium sp. WL12. Next base: position 85,596 of record NZ_VRUW01000009.1, read on the forward strand.
GCACCGCGCGCAGCACCTTGAGGCGCGCGTCGTAGATCGCCTTGAGGCAGGCGGTGTCGGCGGCGCAGGCGCGGCGCTCGGTGAGCCAGCTCTCCTGGTCGTCGCGGAGCTTGGCGCGGCCGCCCATCGGCAGCACGTCCTTCAGAATCTCGAAGCGGGTCGCCATCTCGACGTCGCGGTCGTTGAGGGCGAGCGTCGTGCAGATCGCTCTCTCGTCGGCCGCCTTGGCCGCCTCGCAATCGAAGCTCGCCGAACGGGCGGGGCTTGCGGCGAGCAGGGCCGCGAGGACGGGCAGGACGAGGCTCGGCTTGGCGGTCATGGCGGTCCAATGGGGCGGTGCTCCGCTCTCCATCGCACGCCGGCCGGGCGAACCGAACGGATAAATCGTGCGCCGAAGCATTTTCGAGCGAGGTGGATGCCGGCTCGCAGGAAGCCATGCGGCCCCGCAACAAGAGAGAGCATTTTCGGTGATCTCTGGATCACCGAAAATGCTCTAGAGGCCGGGCTTCACGACCACCAGCACGACGATGACGATCATCAGCAGCGTCGGCACCTCGTTGAGCACGCGGTAGAACTTGTGGCCGCGGCTGTTCCGGTCGGCGGCGAAATCCTTGACCATCCGGGCGAGCCAGCCGTGGATGCCGGTCATCGCCAGCACCAGCGCGAACTTCGCCTGAAGCCACCCGGTGACGTAGGCGCCGCTCGTCCAGGCCAGGGTCAGGCCGAGGACCCAGGTGACGATCAGGGCCGGGTTCATGATCGCCTTGAGCAGGCGCCGCTCCATCACCTTGAACGTCGCCGCCTGCGCCGCCGAGCCCGGGCCGGGGGGCAAGGACGCGTGGTAGACGAACAGCCGGGGCAGGTAGAGCATCCCGGCCATCCACGCGATCACCGCGACGACGTGGAACGCCTTGATCCAGGGATAGAGGTTGTCGAGCACGGGTCAGGGTTCCGGGTGTGATGTTCGGGCAGGGCGCATGTTTCCGGAATTAGGCGGATAGGGCGCGTTTCTCCCTCTCCCCGCTTGCGGGGAGAGGCCCACAGGCACCTCGTCGTGCCTGTGGGAAGCGGAGGCGAAGCCGCAGCGGCGGTGAGGGGGCGCGAACGAAGAGGCTCCTTCGGCGCAGCCCCCTCACCCTTGGCTGCCGCCTCGCCGCGACGACGACAAGGTCGTCGCGGCCCTCTCCCCGCAGGCGGGGCGAGGGGAATGCGCGGCCTCTAGCAGGTGTCCCTCAAGAGGACGGCGAACCGCCCCGCAGCCGCGCCAGCATCTGCTCCACGTGCGCCACCGGCGTCTGCGGGGTGATGCCGTGGCCGAGGTTGAAGATGTGGGGCAGGCCACGGGTGGCGTCGAGCACCGCGTCGACGGCGGCATCGAGCGCCGCGCCGCCCTCGATGAGGGTGTCGGGGTGGACGTTGCCCTGCGTCACCGTCGTCGCCGGCACCCGGTCGCGCAGGGCCTTGAGGTCGATCGACCAGTCGACGCCGACCGCGTCGGCGCCGGTCTCGGGCACCACGCGGGCATGGCCCTCGAGCCCGGCGCCGCGGCAGAACACGATGATCTTCGCATCCGGCACCGCCGCGCGGATGCCGGCGATCATCCGCGCGATCGGGGCGAACGACCAGCGGCTCAAGGCGTCCTGCTCGGTCTCCTCGGGGAGCGCGCTGTCGGACACGTCGCCTACCGGCTCGACCAGCGCCGTGCCGGCCGGCAGGGCGGGCGGAAGCGTGCCGGCATGCGACTCGAAGATCTGCACCGCGTCGGCGCCGGCCCGGAGCTGGCGCACCAGGTACTCGGTCTGCACGGTGACCAGGCGGTCGATCAGTTCGTCGACCAGGCCCGTGTCGGCCTCGGCAAGCGCACGGGCGGGCGCGAGGTCCGGGGTGCCCCGTCCCCCGATCATGTAGCTCGCCACCGTCCAGGGGGCCCCGCAGAAGCCCAGGAGCGTGGTCTCGGGCGGCAGCTCCGCCCGCAGGCGCCGCACCGTCTCGAAGACCGGCTCGAGATGGGCGAAGATCGCCGGGTCGCCGGCCTGCCGCAGGCGCTCGAACTCGGCCCGGCCTTCGAGGGGATCGAGGCGTGGCCCCTCGCCCTCGACGAAGCGCACGTCCTGTCCCAGCGCGTGCGGGATCACGAGGATGTCGGAGAACAGGATCGACGCCTCGAAGCCGAAGCGGCGGATCGGCTGCAACGTCACCTCGACGGCGAAGTCCGGGCTGTAGCAGAGGTCGAGGAACGAGCCGGCCTCCGCCCGCGTCGCCCGGTACTCGGGGAGGTAGCGCCCGGCCTGACGCATCATCCAGGCGGGGGGCGGCGAGATCGCCTCGCCGGCGAGCACCCTGAGGACCTTCCGGTCGGGGCCGCCCTGCACCGTGCCCTGCGTGGCCATCGTGTCCCCCAATGCCGCCTCCCGTTCCGCCCTGTCGGGCTCAGGTCTTGTTGTCGAAGGCCCGTTCGTCCGGTCCCCGTCGAAGCGCGACGAAGGCCGTCCCCAGCCCGGTCTAATCTAAGAGAAGAGAGATTCTAGGACTCTGTTTTTTCTCTTGGAGGCATGAGTCATGGGAGTGCAAGCGTGTCCACAGGCTCTCCCGGGCCCAACGCCGTTAAGCAGGCTTTAACGGATTGCCGATAATGTCTGCGATAGGCCAGTCCCGCCAGCGCCTTGCGCGGGCCGACGGCGGTCGTTGCGCGCCTGCGTCCCGGATTCTCCCAGGCGCACGGATTCCGACACGCCCGATCGGACACCCTGTTGACGCGGGAGTCGATGGATTTCGCGGACTCCGGCTGGACCGGGCCGGCGGGCCATCCTATCCACACTTATCGACTCCCCTGACGGCCGGCGGTGGATAAGGGAGCCTCCCCCGCTTCCGCGACCGGAGGAGACCGGATGAGCCGCAGCTACTTCCACCTCCACCTCGTCTCGGATTCCACCGGCGAGACCCTGATCAACGTCGGCCGCGCGGCGGCCGCCCAGTACGAGGGCGTCTCGGCGATCGAGCACGTCTACCCGCTGGTGCGCTCCGGGCCGCAGCTCGAACGGGTGATCTCGGAGATCCAGGCGGCGCCGGGACTCGTGCTCTACACCCTCGTCGGCGGCGACCTCGGCGAGCGTCTGGAGACCGCGTGCCGGGAATCGAGTTCGCCCTGCCTCTCGGTGCTGCAGCCGGTGCACAACCTGCTGCAATCCTACCTCGGCACACAGAAGGCGGCCCGGCCCGGGGCGCAGCACACGCTGAACGCGGAGTATTTCAAGCGCATCGACGCGATGAACTTCACGCTCGCCCACGACGACGGCAACCTGCCCGACGACCTCGAGGAGGCCGACGTGATCCTGATCGGGGTCAGCCGCACCTCGAAGACGCCGACCGGGATCTACCTCGCCAACCGCGGCCTCAAGACCACCAACCTGCCGCTCGTGCCCGGCATGCCGCTGCCGCTGGCGCTGGAGCGGGTGCGCAAGGCCCTCGTCGTCGGGCTGATCGCGTCGCCGGAGCGCATCGTCCAGATCCGCCAGAACCGCCTGCTCAGCCTCAACGCCGACGATTCCTCGATGTACGTCGACAAGGACGCCGTCGCCGACGAGATCACCGCCTCGCGCCGCCTGTTCAGTAAGAACCGCTGGCCGACCATCGACGTCACCCGCCGTTCGATCGAGGAGACCGCCGCCGCGATCCTCGACCTGTACCGCGACCACCGGCTGAAGTTCATCGCCGCGTGAGGGGCGCTCTCGGGGGCAGGCTCGATGATGTCCGCTTCAAGCGGATAGTCCTTGATTATTCTGCGCCTGAGGCCGATCCTTGCCCATGGATTTCGCGTGGGACGATGCGAAACACGAGAAGACCCTACGGAAGCGTGGGTTCGATTTCGATTTCGCTGCCGGGAACTTCGACGGCGACACGGTCGAGGTCGAGGACGATCGCCGGGATTACGGAGAGACCCGTATCCGCGCGACCGGCGAGCGGGACGGCTTCGTCCTGACGGTGATCTATACCGATCGCGACGGCGTGCGCCGCATCATCTCGGCGCGGTTGTCCAATGCGAAGGAGCGCAGGCAATGGCTCGGGTCACGGCAGACGAGCTTCGGACCCACCGGCCCATGATCGATCGCGAAAAGATGGCGGCGACGACGGAGGCCGACATCCACCGCCACGGGATCGAGGATGGCGAACCGGCGGATGGCGATTTACCCGATGGCGTGCTGGTAGTCCCCTCGGCTCGCCTGCGCCTGCATCTCGGCATGTCGCAGACTGTCTTCGCACAGGCGATCGGCGTGCCGCTCAAGACGGTGCAGAACTGGGAGCAGGGGCGGACGCCGCCCGATCCGGCAGCCCGCACCCTGCTCGCGCTCGTCGCAGCAGACCCGCGCCACGTCCTGGGCCTTCTCGGATGGGCGGAGCGGGACGACGTGCCCGACGACCAGGCGCTCGAAGCTGAGACCGGGACGCAGTCGGCGCGGAAGGACAAGCCGACCGGAAGATGGTTTCAGTGTGATGCAGACCTTCGGCGGGCGAAGATGGCCGCACGGCGTGCATGACCGAGGCCGGCCCATGTCTGTCCCACAACGCGCACCCGTCGCCATCCGCCCCGTTGACCGGGCGCTAACCCCGCCGCGGTAATCCTGTCTTCGGGGTCAGCGTCGCGTATCGGTCCCCTCAAGCTCCGTCGGCCGGCTCGTTCCGGACGGCGGGGTTTTGGGCGTGGTGCCGGCCGGCGCTTGCGGCGTTCCGCCGATCCGTGACACTCCGGCGGGATGCCAACCTCGTCTTTCCCCTCGCCCTCGGTTTGGCGGGGCCCGAGCCCCCTCGTCCTCGCCTCCACCAGCTCGACGCGGCGGATGCTGCTCGAGAGTGCCGGTCTGGTCGTCGAGGCGCGTGCGCCGGGCGTCGACGAGCGCGCGGTCGAGGCCGATTGCACCGGCCAGGATCCCAAGAGTTCCCCCGAGGGGCTGGCCCTGCGGCTCGCAGAGGCGAAGGCCTTTGCCGTGGCGCAGACCTGTTCCGACCGCGTCGTCGTCGGCGCCGACCAGGTGCTCGATGCCGACGGCCGCGTGTTCCACAAGCCCACCAGCCTGGAGGAGGCCCGCGCGCAGCTCGGCGAACTCGCCGGCCGCACCCACGCCCTGCATTCCGCCGTCGCGATCGTGCAGGGCGGCCGGGTCGAGAGCTTCGTCGAGACCGCCCGCCTCACCCTGCGCCCGCTCGATCCGGACGCGATCGCGGCCTATGTGGCTCTGGCCGGCGCGGATCGCGTGCGGGCCAGCGTCGGCGGCTACCAGCTTGAAGGGCTCGGCATCCACCTGTTCGACCGGGTCGAGGGCGACCACAGCACCATCCTGGGCCTGCCGCTGCTGCCGCTGCTCGCGCGGCTGCGGGCCTCCGGGCTCCTGACGTTTTAGGAACGCGACATGGCGGGACACGATCACCACGATCATGCCGGGCACGACCACGGTCACGACCATGGCGGCCATAGTCATGCCAGCCACAGCCACGGTGGGCTCGGCCACGTCCACGCCCCGGCGAGCTTCGGACGCGCCTTCGCGATCGGCATCGCGCTCAACACCGCCTTCGTGGTGATCGAAGCCGGCTACGGGTTGGCGGCCAACTCGATGTCGCTGGTGGCCGATGCCGGCCACAACCTCTCCGACGTGCTCGGGTTGGTGGCCGCCTGGGTCGCCTCGGTGCTGGTCAAGCGCCGCTCCACCGCGCGCTTCACCTACGGCCTGCGCGGCTCCTCGATCCTGGCCGCCTTGTTCAACGCGGTGTTCCTGCTCGTCGCCACCGGCGCGATCCTGTGGGAGGCGGTCTCGCGCCTGATCCATCCCGAGCCCGTGGTCGGCACGACCGTGATGGTGGTGGCGGGCCTCGGCATCCTGGTGAACGGGGTCACCGCCTGGCTGTTCGCGTCCGGCGCCAAGGGCGACATCAACATCCGCGGTGCCTTCCTGCACATGGCCGCCGACACCGCGGTCTCGGCCGGCGTCGTGCTCGCGGGCCTCGCCATCCTGGCCACCGGCCTCGATTGGATCGACCCCGCCGTCAGCCTCGTCGTCGCCGGCCTGATCGTCTGGGCGACCTGGGGGCTCCTGCGCGACAGCGTGGCGATGTCCCTCGACGCGGTGCCCCCCGGCATCGACCCGGACGCGGTGCGCGCCTACCTCGACGCCCGCCCGGAAGTCTCGGGCCTGCACGACCTCCACATCTGGCCGATGAGCACTACCGAGATCGCGCTGACGGCGCATCTGGTGATGGCCGGCGGCCACCCGGGCAACGGCTTCCTCGTCGAGGTCGCCGAGGCGCTGCGCGCCCGCTTCGGCATCGCCCACGCGACCCTGCAGATCGAGGAGGCCGGCGGCCCGCCCTGCCTCCTCGCGCGGGAGTGCGTGGCGTGAGGCGCGCCTTCGTCGTCGGCCATCCGATCGCGCATTCGCGCTCGCCGCTGATCCACGGGCACTGGCTGCGCGAGCATGGGATCGCCGGCAGCTACGAGCGGATCGCCGTCGCGCCCGACGCCTTCGAGGCGTTCTTTCACCGGCTTCCGGAATCCGGTTTCAGTGGCGGCAACGTCACGATCCCGCACAAGGAGGCGGCCTTTGCGCTCTGCGACGCGCTGAGCCCGCGGGCCCGCGCCATCGGGGCCGTGAACACCCTGGTGGTCGGCGCCGACGGTCGGATCTTCGGCGACAACACCGACGCACCGGGCTTCACCGCCCACCTCGACCAGAGCCTCGGCGCCGGCTGGCCGGAGCGGGCCGGCACCGCCCTGGTGCTCGGGGCGGGCGGGGCGGCCCGCGCCGTCGTCGTCGGCTTGGCCGAGCGCGGCCTCGCGCGCATCGTCGTCGCCAACCGCACCCGCGCGCGGGCGGAGACGGTCGCGGCGCTCGCCCCCGGCATCGCGACCGCGATCGAATGGGACGCGATCCCGGCGCTGATGCCCGAGGCCGGGCTTCTGGTGAACACCACCGCGCTCGGCATGGCCGGCAACCCGCCGCTCGACCTCGACCTCGCTCCGCTGCCGGCCCACGCGGCGGTGGCCGACATCGTCTACGTGCCGCTGGAGACGGGCTTCCTCGCCGCCGCCCGCGCCCGCGGGCTTCCGGCGATCGACGGGCTCGGCATGTTGCTGCACCAGGCGGTGCCGGGCTTCGAGGCCTGGTTCGGCGTGCGCCCGAGGGTGACGGAGGCCCTGCGCGCGGTCGTCGTCGCCGACCTGCCGCGATAGGTCCGCTCCGATGAGCGATACTGTGCGCAAAAAACCGTTCGTGCTCGGGCTCACCGGCTCGATCGGCATGGGGAAATCTGCCACCGCGGCGATGTTCTCCGCACGTGGCGTGCCGGTGCACGACGCCGACGCGGCCGTGCACGCCCTCTACGGGCCGGGCGGCGCCGCGGCTGGGGCGATCGGCGCCGCGTTCCCCGGAACGCTCGCCCCGGACGGCGGCGTCGACCGCGCGCAACTGCGCGACGCGGTGCTCGGGCGCCCGGATGCGCTGGCCCGGCTGGAGGGGCTGGTCCACCCGTTGGTCGGGGCCGTCGGCCACGCCTTCCTCGAACGCCATGCAGGCTCGCCGCTGGTGCTGCTCGATATCCCGCTGCTCTACGAGACCGGCGGCGAGGCCCGGTGCGACGCCGTCCTCGTGGTCACCGCGCCGCCCGAGGTGCAGCGCGCCCGCGTGCTGGCCCGCCCCGGCATGACCGAGGCCGCGTTCGCGGCGATCCTAGCCAAGCAGATGCCGGACGCCGAGAAGCGGGCGCGAGCCGACTACGTGATCGACACGAGCCTCGGCTTTGCCGCCGCCGAGGCCGAGGTGGCGGGGATCGTCGCGCAACTAACCGACGAGGCAGGACAGCGCGGTGACCGCCCAAGATCGCAACCGAATTCTAACCCATTCGCGGTGGGTGTCCGGTCCGAGGAAAATTAACTTATCACTCTGAAAAAATTGCCTTCGAGTCAGGAGGTGGTGCCGCATGTCGAAACGCCTGGAAGCGATGCGTGCCAAGCCGATGGCCGGCTGGACTGTTTCGGACATCATGGCGCTCTGCGCCGAGTTCGACGTCGTTTGCCATCCCCCACGCGGCGGCGGTTCGCATTATCGGATCGGCCACCGCTCCCAATTCGAAAAGTTGACGATCCCCGCTGCTCGGCCGATCAAGGGATGGTACATCCGCGAACTCGTCCGGTTCATCGACAAGGTCAGAGCCGCGCCATGAGCGAACTCACCTATCCCGTCGTCATCTCCCCGCTGACCCACGATGACGGCGGCGGCTTCGCTGCGACAGTGCCCGATCTCCCAGGCTGCATGTCCGACGGCGAGACCCCCGAGGAAGCTCTGGTGAACGTCCGCGACGCGATCGATGCTTGGATCGCGATGGCTCGCGAACTCGGGCATGCCGTGCCCGCCCCCTCGCGCACTTTGCAGCGGGCCGTCGGCTGAACGGCTCCCGCCGTCCGCGATCGGGGACCGCATCGCGACGCGCGTGATCGGTATGAGCCGCGAGCGATCGCCTGTCGGAGCCGTCCGGTTCCTCCACAGGGCGCGATATTTCATCGGGATTTCGTCGGGACCCGAGGCGGCGTCGCCGGGTTGGCAGCCCAGGGGCCGCCTGCCGTCGCGGCCGGCCCGCGAGAACCCGGAGACCTGCCATGGCCACCAAGCCGAAGACGCTGCACGATGCCTTCTACGAGACCTTGAAGGACGTCTACTACGCCGAGAAGCAGTCGGTGAAGGCGCTCAAGAAGTCGGCCAAGGCCGCCGAGCATGCCGAGCTGAAGCAGGCATTCGAGACCCACGCCGAGGAGAGCGCCAACCAAGTCGAGCGCCTGACCCAGGTGTTCGAGATGATCGGCAAGCCGGCCCGCGCCAAGACCTGCGAGGCGATGCAGGGCATCACCTCGGAGATGGAGGAGGACCTGGAGGATTTCGGCGACAGCCCCGCCGCCGACGCGGTTCTGGCCGCCTGCGCCCAGGCCGTCGAGCACTACGAGATCGCCCGCTACGGCACCCTGAAGACCTGGGCCGCCCAGCTCGGCTACGCCGACGCGGCCAAGCTCCTCGACGAGACCCTGCAGGAGGAGAAGAAGACCGACGCGCTGCTCTCGGAAATCGCGGAGAGCCTCAACCTCGACGGCACCGAGCCGACGGAGGAGGAGCCTGCCACGAAGAAGTCCGGCCGCAAGGCGGCCTGAACTCGATCCGATGCGATGACGCCGGGCCGGTCTGATCATTCGGTCCGGCGTGTCGCGACGAGACCGTCCCCGGGGTCCGATGATCTTGGGAGCGGCCCTACGGCTTGGTGTTTGCCGGCTTCCGGCTCAGCTGCTTGTTGAGCGTCCGCAATTCGCCGTCATCACGCGTACACAAATCATGGCTGAACGCCGCCTCAAGGTAGGCCGCCTCACTGCGCGTTGCCCGCGCGGAGGACGCTGCATGCGCTGCGGGACTGCACGCCGCGAACGCCAGCACCATCCCAAGCGCCTTCACCACACGCATGACCAACTCCCGGGGCGAGACGGTTTCGAGGCTTGAGCCGGAATCTTTAACGCTGGTATCGCGCATCTCCGCGGCGGATCGTTCGATCCGGGACGGGAGCGTGTACCCAGCCCTTGAGCCGGCACGAAAAACACGATATGCGTGATCTGCCCTCCCAAAAAGCGCCACCGCAGCATCCGTGAGCCCCCGGGGCTCCGCCAAGACGATGCACGGGTCCGCCGCACCCTTCGCGGCCAGACATCCGGCGCCTTCTCCCGATTGCCAGGCTCCCCGCCTCAACCTTCGCTTTCGTCGGTTCAAGACATCCCATGAACGAACAGTCCGACGTCTCCGCCCTCGCGGACATCCCCGGCTCGAACCTGCCCGGTTCGAATGCGCCGACCGAGGGCGCGCTCGCGGCCTCCGACCTCGACGCCATGCGCGAGGTCAAGCTCCAGGACCTCAAGTCCAAGACGCCCACCGACCTGATCGCCTTCGCCGAGGAGGTCGAGGTCGAGAACGCCTCGACCATGCGCAAGGCCGAGCTGATGTTCTCGATCCTGAAGCAGCTCGCGGCCAAGGAGGTCGAGATCATCGGCGCCGGCACCTGTGAGGTGCTGCAGGACGGGTTCGGCTTCCTGCGCTCGTCGGAGTCGAATTACCTCCCGGGGCCCGACGACATCTACATCTCGCCCACGCAAATCCGCCGCTTCGGCCTGCGCACCGGCGACACCGTCGAAGGCCCGATCCGGGGACCGAAGGACGGCGAGCGCTACTTCGCGCTGCTGAAGGTCAACACGATCAACTTCGAGAACCCGGAGAAGATCAAGCACAAGGTCCACTTCGACAACCTGACGCCGCTGTTCCCGACCCAGCGCTTCAAGCTGGAGCTCGACGCGCCGCCGAAGAAGGACTTCTCCCCCCGGATCATCGACATCGTCGCCCCGATCGGCAAGGGCCAGCGCGCCCTGATCGTCGCGCCGCCGCGCACCGGCAAGACCGTGCTGATGCAGAACATCGCGCAGTCGATCACCATCAACCACCCGGAGTGCTACCTCATCGTGTTGCTCATCGACGAGCGCCCGGAGGAGGTGACCGACATGATCCGCTCGGTGAAGGGCGAGGTCATCGCCTCGACCTTCGACGAGCCGGCCACCCGCCACGTGCAGGTCGCCGAGATGGTGATCGAGAAGGCCAAGCGCCTGGTCGAGCACGGCCGCGACGTTGTCATCCTGCTGGATTCGATCACCCGTCTGGGCCGCGCCTACAACACCGTGGTGCCCTCGTCGGGCAAGGTACTCACCGGCGGCGTCGACGCCAACGCCCTGCAGCGCCCGAAGCGCTTCTTCGGCGCGGCCCGAAACATCGAGGAGGGCGGCTCGCTCTCGATCATCGCCACCGCGCTCATCGACACCGGATCGCGCATGGACGAGGTGATCTTCGAGGAGTTCAAGGGCACCGGCAACTCCGAGATCATCCTGGACCGCAAGGTCTCGGACAAGCGCATCTTCCCGGCCATCGACATCACCCGCTCCGGCACTCGCAAGGAAGAGCTGCTGGTTCCGCCGGACGCGCTCAAGAAGACCTACGTGCTGCGCCGCATCCTCAACCCGATGGGCGTCACCGACGCGATCGAGTTCCTCATGGACAAGCTGCGCCAGACCAAGAGCAACGGCGACTTCTTCGACTCGATGAACACCTGACGATTTTTAGGACTCGAACGAGAAAAAGGCCCCGATCGCAGGATCGGGGCCTTTCTCATGACAGCCCGACTGACCGTCGATCCTCCCCACCCCCTCATCCTGAGGTGCGGACGCGAAGCGGGAGCCTCGAAGGAGCCCTCCAGCCGGCCGCGCGATGTCTGGAGACCTCCTTCGAGGCCCGCTGGCGCGGGCACCTCAGGATGAGGTCGCGGGGTGGAGGGCGGAGTGTCGCGGCTACTTCGCCAGTTCGCGGAGCGCGTCGCGGCGATCCTTCATGACGGCGCGGGCAACCGCCATCTGATCCGCGAAATCCGGTGTCTCGGGTGTCAGGTGGTAGCCGTCCGGTGTTTCGACGAGGAAGACCGTGTCTCCCGTCGATACGTTGAGCCGCGCCTGCACCTCCTTCGGAAGGACGACGCCGACGGCGTCGCCGATCTGCGTGAGCTTGAGCGCCACCATCACGTCTTCCAAACGGGTTGCGGGGGATCGGTCCCTTCGAGAATGGGCGGGACCGTGCGGATGCGCAAGCGCGGGACGGGCGGCCGCTACGCCCGCCGCCGCCGCGCCAGCATGTTCAGCCCTTCAACGCCGGCCGAGAACGCCATCGCGGTGTAGATGTAGCCCTTGGGCACGTGCGCCCCGAAGCCTTCGGCGATCAGCGTCATGCCGATCATGATCAGGAAGCCCAGCGCCAGCATCACCACCGTCGGGTTCTTCGCGATCAAGGCCGAGAGCGGCTCGGCGGCCACCAGCATCACGACCACTGCCGTCACGACGGCGATCATCATCACCGGCACGTGCTCGGTCATGCCCACCGCCGTGATGATCGAGTCGATCGAGAAGACGAGGTCGAGGAGCAGGATCTGGCCGATCGCCGCGGCGAAGCCCAGCGTCGCGCCGCCCGTCGCCGTCTCCGGAGCTGGGTCGACGCTGTGATGGATCTCGGTGGTGGCCTTCCACAGCAGGAACAGGCCGCCGGCGAGCAGGATCAGGTCACGCCAGGAGAAGGCGTGGCCGAGCACCGAGAAGACGGGGCTCGTCAGCTGCACGATGAAGGCGACCGTGCCGAGCAGCCCCAGCCGCAGGATTAGGGCGAGCCCGATGCCGATGCGGCGGGCCTTCGCCTGGTGCTCGGGCCGCAGCTTGTTGGTGAGGATCGAGATGAAGATCAGGTTGTCGATCCCGAGCACCACCTCCATCACCACGAGGGTCGCCAGCGCCGCCCACACCGTCGGGTCGGCGGCGAGTCGAACGAGATGGTCCATCGGGCGCCTCGCGTCAGAGCGGCAGGAAGCGGGTGCCGCCGGCTCCCGGCCGGTCGGCCGCATCCGGGGCATAGATCTTCAGGATCTTCGGGAAGACCTTGAAGTGGGCCGGGGTGTGGGTGGTGAGCTCGCCGTCGGTGTTGACGGCCCGCGGCTTCCGCGTGCTCAGCACCACCTCGGTGGTCTGGAAGGCGCGCACGTCTTCGGCCCTGCCGTGGGTGCCGCGGCGGAGCGCCGGCAGCAGGGCGAGCAGGCGCCACCAGTGTTTCACCTCGAGGGAGTAGAAGTCGAGCTTGCCGTCGTCGACGGTCGCGGTCTCCTCCACCGTCATGCCGCCGCCGTAGTGGCGCCCGTTGCCGACCGAGGCCTGGATCGTGGTGACGCGCTCGCGCTTGCCGTCGTGCTCGATCGTCACCGTGAAGGGCCGCACCCGCCGCAGCACCCGGAAGGCGGCGATGGCGTAGCCGACCGTGCCCCACTTCTTCTTCGATTCCGCGGTGAGGCCGCCGGCGAGGTCCGCCGAGAAGCCGATGCTGGCCACGTTGAAGAAGTAGTGCCCGTTGACCCAGCCGAGGTCGACCGGCTGCGGCGCGACCTGCGTGATCAGCTCCGCGGCGGCCACCGGATCGAGCGGCAGTCCGAGGGAGCGGGCGAGGTCGTTGGCGGTGCCCAGCGGCAGGATGCCGAGCGGCAGGCCGGTCTCGACGAGGGCGGGCGCGGCCGCGTTCATGGTGCCGTCGCCACCGCCGAGGATCACGAGGTCGACGTCCTGCGCGTGCCGCCGGATCACCGCGCAGCAATCGCGCTCGGGCTCCGGCTCGACCAGCGTGAGGCCGCCCGCGCGCAACGCCTCGCGCACGGCATCGATCGCCGCGCCGCCGTTGCGGGCCTTCGGGTTGCACAGGAGCAGCGCCCGGCGCGGACGCGACGCCCCCGACGACTCGGCCTCCGCGCTCGTCGGCGAACCTCCGGCGACGGACCGGCTCAACGGATCGGACAAGGGCGGTAACCTCTTCGGCGCGTTCGCCGCCACCCGCGAGGCGCGGGGGCGACGGCGTGGCAGAGATCCGACATCGCGGTCGACGCCTCGACCGCCAGAGGGGCCCGGACCCGGAATACGGCCTAGGTGGCGTACCGTTCCGGCGATCTCAACCCCGTTGCCCCCGCAATTCCGAACTTGCCGGGACCGCAGATCCGGTTTCGCGTGTCCCGAGCGCTATCGGCCGGCTCCGATGCGCTTCAGAGCAGAGCCGCACGGAACCGGGCGCCCACCGGTTCGCGTTAACCTCGGCCGTCGTAGAACGCGTCGCCCCCCGCCCGGCCACCCTCCGGTGATCCCATGTGCCCTGATCCCTCACGCGTCGGCGGCCTGCGTTCCGCGCTCGCGCTCGGCTTGATCCTCGCCGCCGGGGCGGCCCGGGCCGAGCCGCGTCCGGGCTGGGTCGACCCGCCGGCGAAGGCCGCGCCCGGCACACCGGCGGCCCCGCTCGCCCCGAAGGCCGAGGCTCCGCCTGCCCCAGTCGAGCCGGCCACAACCGCGGCGCCGGTTCCGGCCGCCCCGGTGACACGGGAGGCGGCCAAGCCCGCCGGAAACGCGTCGAACCCGACGCCGGCCTTCGCCGAGACCGAGCGCGACGGCGCGGCCATGGGCGGCCCAAGCCGCCGGGCCGAGCGGCCGCGGCTTCGGCGGCGTGCCGCGCAGCGCCTCTCCGACACGCCGGCCGCCAACGCGCTGACCGTCGCGCCGCGGATTCCCGCCGCCCCGCGCGAGGCGGCTGCCGATCCACGCTTCTCCGACTGGGCGGGACAGGCGCAGGGCCTGACCGAGGATTACCTCGCCGCCTTCTCGGGCTCGAACGGCGCCATGGTCTCGGGCGCGTCGCGCTTCTACGGTGAGCGCCTGCGCTTCCACGGGCGGATGACGACGCTCGCGGCCCTGCTCGCCGAGAAGCGCCGCTTCGCGCAGCGCTGGCCGGAGCGGCGCTACGAGCCGCGCGACACCCGCACCGCCTGCAACGCGGCGCTCCAGAGCTGCGTCGTGCGCACCCTCGTGGACTTCCAGGCCGGCAGCCCGGCCCGCGGCGCGCGCTCGCAAGGGGTGGCCGAGCTGGTGCTGGAGGTCAGCTTCGCCGGCGGCCGCCCGGTGATCGTGTCGGAATCGAGCCGTGTGCTGCGCCGCGGCGCCACGGTCGGCGCGCTTCCCGGAGCCGGCGCCAACGGCTAGACGAGACGCCATGACAACCCCGGATGCGGAAACCCTGGCCCCGACGGAGCGCCCAGTCCTCGGCGCCCCCGAGCGCGCGACTCTTCGCGGCGAGGTCCAGGCCGAGATCGCGCGCCGCAACCCGAAGCCGGTGGCCGTGCGCACGCTGCAGCTGCTGGCCGAGGCGGCGGTCGAGCCGTCGGCCGAGCCGGCGGGCTATCGCGTCGTCGATCGCCACGGCCGTCCGCGCCGCCACGCCGGGTCCGACGCGCCGCTGACGCTGGCCGAGCTCGTCGACGAGATCCAGGCCCGGCACCCGGCCCTGTTCCTGCCGGCGGTCGTGCCCCCCGCGATCGCGCCGGTCGAGCCCGAGGTGACGAGGGACGCCCCGCTGATCGCCGGCGCCGCCGAGATGCGGGCGGCCACCGCTCGCCTGGTCGAGACCGGCTCGGAGCGCGCCCGCGCCCTCGCCGAACGCTCCACCGAGCAGGGCAGGGCGCTCGCGGAATCCGCGGTCGACCGCGTCTCCGGCGTCCGGTCCGGAATGGCCGCCTGGCTCGCCGCGCGCCGGGCCGCGGCCGACAGAACCAGGTCCGACGCGACGACGCTCAACGCCACCACGTCTGGCGCCGCCACGCCCGGCACGGCCGCGCCAAACCCGGTCGCCCAGCCGGCCTGGCGCGATCGGGCCTCGCAGGTCGGCGCCTCGGCCCGCGACGGGATCGGCCGCGTGGCCGCCGGCTTGCGCGACTGGCAGGGCGAGGGCGAATCCGTGCGCCAGCACCGGCGCTGGCTGGCGGGCGGCACCGCGGCGGCCTTGCTCGCGGTGCTGGCGGCCGGGCTCGTCGTCGGAAACCGCGCGCCGGAGGGCGAGACCCCGACGAAGACCCCGACGCAAGCCGACGCATCCGTGCCCAATACCCCGTCGCCCGACCCGGTGACGCCGCCGCCGGAGACCGCCGACACGGTCGGCCTGCCCGAGCCGCCGCCCGCGCCGGCCGCCAACGCGATCAGCGGCAAGGCCGAGGTGATCGACACCGCGACCGTGCGCGTCGCCGGCAAGGTGATGCATCTGTTCGGCGTCGAGTGGGTGCGGGGCGGCCAGGCCGACGAGCTCTCCAAGTACCTCGCCGGCCGGCCGGTCACCTGCACGCCGGTGCCGGGCAGCGAGAACGTCTCCTGCACCGTCGAGGGCCGCGACCTTTCCGAGGTGGTCCTGTTCAACGGCGGCGGCCGCGCCTCTCCGGAAGCCTCCCCCGAGCTGGTGGCGGCCGAGGACCACGCCCGCACCGAGCGCATCGGCGTGTGGAAGCGGTAAGCCGCGGATCCCACTCCCGTTCGGGAGCGGGGACCCGATCCTACCGGACGACGTGGAGAAACCCAGCCCCTGACCAGGAAGAGCGGCGCCCGATCGCGCAGTCGCCTCCGGCTGCGCTAGGATGCCGGCGCGCCGCGTCGGCGCCAGGGGGGATGGCGATGAGTCTCTCGATCGGTCTGAGCACGTTCGCGGTCGTGGCGGCGATCCTGGTGATCGTGACGCTGGCCGCCGGCATCAACATCGTACCGCAGGGCTACGTCTTCACCGTCGAGCGCTTCGGGCGCTACGCCCGCACCCTCGAATCCGGCCTCGGGCTGATCACGCCGTTCGTCGAGCGCATCGGGCGCCGCGTCAACGTGATGGAGCAGGTGATCGAGGTGGCGAGCCAGGAGGCCTTCACCCGCGACAACGCCGGCGTCACCATCGACGCGGTGGTGTTCTACCAGGTGCTCGACGCCGCCCGCGCCTCCTACGAGATCTCCAACCTCGACGTCGCCACCCGCACGCTGACGATGACCAACATCCGCACCGTGGTCGGCTCGATGGACCTCGACCAGCTGCTCTCGCACCGGGACGAGATCAACGAGCGGCTGCTGCGGGTGATGGACGCCGCCGCCTCGCCCTGGGGGGTGAAGATGACCCGCATCGAGATCAAGGACATCGTGCCCCCTGCCGACCTCGCCGGAGCCATGGCCCGGCAGATGAAGGCCGAGCGCGAGAAGCGCGCCTCGGTGCTGGAGGCGGAAGGCCACCGTCAAGCCGACATCCTGCGCGCCGAGGGGCGCAAGCAGTCGGCGATCCTGGAGGCGGAAGGGCGCAAGGAAGCCGCCTTCCGCGACGCCGAGGCGCGCGAGCGCTCGGCGGAAGCCGAGGCGAAGGCCACCGGCATGATCAGCGCCGCGATCGCCGCGGGCGACATCGCGGCGGCGAACTTCTTGGTGGCCGAGAAGTACGTGGACGCGATCAAGGCGCTCGCCACCGCGCCGAACCAGCGCGTGGTGGTGGTGCCGATCGAGGCGGCGGCACTCGCCGGGACGCTGGGCGGCATCGCCGAGATCACGAAGTCGGTGTTCGGAGAGGGCGCGGCGCCCGCGCGCCCACGCTCCGGCGCGCCGCCCAGCGTCGGGGTTCCGCGGACGTGAGCGTCGTGACCTTGCGCGACACCGTCGCCGAGACCCTCGCGATCCTCGGTCCCGCCTGGGCCTGGATCCTCGCGGGCTTGGCGCTGGCCGGGCTGGAACTGGCCGCGCCCGGCGTCTTCCTGATCTGGCTCGGGCTCGCGGCGCTCGCCACCGGCCTCGTCGCAGCGCTGGCGCCCCTGCCGTGGCAGGCGCAGGTGCTGCTCTTCGCCGGCCTCGCCGTCGCCGCGGTGCTCCTCGCCCGCCGCCTCGGCCGCGGCCACGTCCCGACCCTCAACCGCGCCGACCGTGGCCTCCTCGGCCGCGAAGGGCTCCTCGCCGAGCCGATCCGCGACGGCGCCGGCCGTATCCGCTTCGACGACACCCTGTGGCGCATCACCGGCCCCGACCTCCCCGCCGGCGCGCGGGTGCGGGTCACGGGGATCGACGGGACGGTGCTGCGGGTGACGGGGGTGTGAGGGGGCGGTTTCTCACGGGCTGCGGCCGTCCCCGCTCCACCCCGTCATCCTGGGCTCGCCTGCGGCGCCCCGGAATGGCGGGGGCGGCGCACCCCTACCGGTCGGAACCACGTAAAAGCCGCCGCCTCACCCGAATGCCCCGACCTCGTGCTGGATCATCCCCGAGATCTCGCGCACCTGGGCGAACATCCGTTTGATCGGCTGGAACAGGCCCGAATGCTCGGCCTCGTAGGTGCCGACGTCGCGCGGGCCCGCCGGCTCGCCGAAGTTGAGGCCGAGCGTCGGGTCGGGGGTGATCGGGAAGATCTCGTCGAGGAGCTTGAGGCAACCGTCGATGTCGAGGCGCAGGAACCGCTCCAGCAGCTGGTCGCGGCTGACGCCGGCCTGGGGCCGGAAGCCGGGGATGTGGACGGCGGTGAACCAGATCCGGTGGATCAGCGCCAGGCGGATCGCGTGGAGCAGGGTGAGGCGCACCGACATCTTCTTGAGGTCGGGGGCGGTGCTCTGCAGGCTCAGCGCGTCGGTGGTGAGCCGCCCGAACAGGCGGCGCAGGTTCGGCGCGAGGTCGAGGCGGTCCAGCGCGCCCGCGATGACGACGAGTTCGTCGCGGCGGCCGTCCTTCCGGGTGCGGCGGGCGCGCTCCAGCCACACGGCGGGGTCGAGGGTGTCGATGTAGGCGCGCAGCACGTCGAGGTCGCCGACGGAGGCCGCGTGCTGGACCAGGCGGAAGGCGCGGGAGAACCGAACCGAGTCGCGGCGCATGTCGCGGAACAGGTCGGGCGCGCGGCCCGCCGCCCGGCCGATCCCGTGCAGCGAGTTCGCGAGGTAGCCGAGCTGATGCAGGATCGCGTTGTTGGGGATCGCCCGCATCTGGCGCGGATGGGTGATCAGCGCCGGGCCGCCGGAATCCGATTGCCGCGCCACGGGCCGCGAGCCGGTCCGGTCGATCAGCCCCGGGCCGAAGGTGCCGAGCAGGGCAGCGTAGCCGGGGTCGTCGACCAGCGCCTCCATGTCCTGGCGCACGACCGTGAAGAACTCCAGGGCGAAGTCGGTCTCGGCGTAGACCGGGTCGTCGTCGGCGTCCGCGCCCTCGGCCGCGTCGGAGAGGGCGTAGTCGGGGAAGGCGTCGTCCTCGGCGACCTCGAGGGCGTAGACGTGCTCGGCCACCCGCGCGATCGAGGCTTCCGCGATCGCCTTCGATCCGAACAGCAGGTAGCCGTCGGTGCCCTGGAAGCTCGATTCGAGGCGGACCTTGATCCCGGCCTTCTGGTTGCGCGTGCGCGCGTCCTCCGGCGCGAGGTAGGCGAGGCGGTCGCGCAAGCTGGTCGGGTGGGCGCCGCGACCGATCGATTCGCCGTGCGTGTCGAAGATCGCGAGCTCGACGTCGGCGAGCCCGTTGGCCACCAGCATCTCGGTGATGCGCAGGCGCAGGCGCTCGATCCAGAAGGTGGCGGCGAGCTGGCCGACGTAGCGGCCGGAATCGGAATAGCCGAACTGCACGGTGAGCCGGCCGATGCGCTTGAGGTAGCGCCGCCAGTGCGGGTTGCGCAGGGCGTCGTCGAGCACGCGGATGCCCTGCTCCAGGGCGCTCGCGGTCTCGAACAGCGGCGTGATCTCGAGCTTGTCGGCGATGCCGTAGTGCCGCGCGAGCCAGAGCGCGGCCAGCAGCGTGTAGCCGGTCTCGGTCTCGGCGATGAGGAAGCGCACCGGGTGGGTGCCGTCGACGTGCTTGAGGATCTGCGCGATCGTCATCATCAGGCGGGCGGCCGAGGCCCGCTCGGCGGCGAGCGCCCCGAAATCCACCGCCACCGGCTGCACGTCGTTGAGCAGGGTGTGGATCGCCGAGAGGTGCGAGCGGCGCTGCGCCGCGTCGGTCGGCTCGCCTTCGAGGTCGATGACCCGGCGCACCGCGTTGTGGATCTGGCTGGCGTTGAGCCGGAAATGCGGCAGCGCGTTCGAAAGCCCATGCGTGGCGATGCCCGAGCGCAGGACCGCGAGGCTGCGCCGGTCGGCGTCGTCCTCGGCCCCCGCCCCCGCCTCGGAGAGGCCGGCGAGCAGGGCGGCGGAATCGGTCTGCGCGCGCTCGCGCTCGATGATCAGGGCCAGGGCGAAGCGGTGCACCGCCTCCAGCGACGGCTTGTCGCCGAGCCGCGGCGCCACCGCGAGCTGGCGGTTGACGGCGGCGAGGGCCGCCTCGGCGAGACCCCGCACCGCGCCCGCGGCGGGGATGGCGGGCAGGCGGCGCATCACCCGGTCGAGCTGCATGCGCTTGGATTCGAGGCGGTAGCGCAGGGTGTCCCACCAGCCGATGTCGGTGCGCCCGTCGGTGTCGCAGCCGACCCAGCTCGCGATGGCGAAGGGTTTCGGTACGAGTTCCGTCCAGCGGTCGGGCCAGCGCTTGCGCGCGGCGTCGAGGAGCGCGCCGTTGAAGGCGTCCACCGCCTCGCGGCCGTGGTTGGCGGCCACGCAGGCCTGCTCGAACTCGCCGTCCAGGGTGATCGGCGCGTCCGGCCGGGTCGAGAGCTGGGCGGCCTTCTCGATCAGGGGCGCTCGCGCCGCCGGGTCGTCGAGGCTCGCGGCCTCGGCGAGCAGCGCCGCCACGGCCTTCGGCATCCCGAAGGTCGGGTGCGCGGTGAACACCACGGCGAAGGCGGTGCGGCCGATCCCGTCGCGGAAGCGCTCGAACGCGTCAGACCGGTCCGGCACCGCGGCGACGAGGCGCGCCGGCATCGCGGCGTCGGCATCGGGATGGTGCTCGATCCCGACATAGGCGCGCAACCGCGCCGCGCGGTCGGACAAAGCCTGCGCCCGCAAGCGCACGAACAGCGCGTCGAGGTCGGCCTCGCCGATCTCGTCCCGGTCGAAGCGGCGGGTGATCGCCAGCGTCACCGCCAGCACGGGGTTGCGGAACGGGTCCTCGCTCGCCTGCTCGCGCGAGGCCTCGATCAGCCCGACGAGGTGGCCTTCGAGCTCCTCCGGGTCGCGCTGGGCGTGCGTTCGCATCGGTCGGGCTCCGGGAAGACGGGGGCAGGGGCTTTTGGCGGGGACGCCCGGCGCGCGCAAGGCGCAGGCGGCCCGGGGACCGAAGAGGCAAGGACCGTTCCGCTTCGGGACCCCGGCCCGGCGCGTCGGGGCGGACTTACCCTGGGGTGCATGCCCCGGGGTGCATGCGACGGCCGCTTGGGCTAACGCTGCCGGGCAATGGAAACGCTCCTGATCCTGGCGGCCGTCACGGCTTGCGCGGTCGCCGGCACCGTGGTGCTCCGGCTCCTCGCTCGCGGCCGGCGCGCGCCGCTGCACCTCGACAGCGAGCACGACGTCGAGGACGAGGCGCTGCTGCTCGCCGAGATCGGTCCGTCGCGCAGCCCGATCGACCGCTCCGGCGCGGTGCTCGACCTCGATCCGATCCGCGTCGAGGACCACGCGGCGCCGCGCCTGCCACGGCCCGACCACCGGGAGGACGACTTGCGATGAGAACGCTGCTGCTCGTGCTGCTCGCCGCCGGCCTCGCCGACGCGCCGGCCCGCGCCCAGGATGCGCCGCCTCCGCTTCCCCCTCCCGCGCCAGCGCCCGAGCCGGCGACGCCCGCCGCGAACCTCGACGCGCTCCAGCCCTGCGGCGCGCGGGCCGCGCGCTACGAGGGCGCGAAGGGTTTTGACGTAGCGGTGACGCGGATCGGCCGCGCCAGCGTCGCCAACCCGCTGCGGCCGCTGACGCCCGAAATCAGCCAGGTGCTGCAGGTCGTGATCGCGGCCAAGCCCGCCACCGCCTACGGGCCGGACCTCGCCACCCTCCGCCGC